>JAKSKJ010000060.1 GCA_024401795.1 Bacteroidales bacterium
GTGCGAGATTACCCGGTTCCTTGGAACTTATAGTTTCAGCGAGGGAACTAACGGTTATTTTCCATTTCCGTCAAGATAGGCTTCCAATTCACGCTCCAACGAGCGCAGCTCGCCTGTGCATCCTGCCGATTCCTCTTTGGCGGCAATCCTGCCCACAGCCTGATTGAGGGCCACAAAAGCCAGTTTGTCAACCAGTTGAGTATCAGGGAACTTCTCGTCATATCTCAAAAGCATAGCATTCACATCATCGGCGGCAAGACGCATCTGACGCTCCCTCTCCGGGGAAGCGGCAACAAGCGGATAATCCTTACCGGCTATCTTTATTGAAATACTCTGAGCCATCCTTACCTTTCAAGCAATCCGATACACTTGTCGATTTCACGAATCAACTTCTCGATACGCTCCCTGGCCGCAGCATTCCCTCCCTTTGAGGAGAGAGCACCTTCAAGCCTGAGGTTGTCTATCTTACGGGTCAAGTCAGTTATCTGCTTACGGTAAGCCTCATTCTGCTCCTCCGCCGCCGAAAGTTTCGCCGACAGTTCACCTGCACGTTGTTTCTCCCCTTCATAGAGAGCAATCAGCTTCGTGATATTCTGTCTTAGACTTTCAAGCATTTCCAAGGACGCTTCGGCTTACTTAACGCACAAATTTACAAAAAAAATCACAGAATCCCCTTATATTCTTCACAAACTCTGCGATAACTCTCCAAATTACCTATGTCATAACGTTTTCCCGGCATTTCCATAGCATATACCGGCACCCGGGAGGAAAGCCAGGCGACATAGGATCCCGGCGCATCCGTGCCACAACCCTGCTCCATTGCCATACCCAGCATCCCGGCATCATCGCGCGTATAATAATAAAAAGGCGGGCAGCACCAGTTGCTGCGAGGATTTTCAGGCTTTTCCTCCATACCAAGTACCCTGTCATCCTCGCCAATCTCCAGAACCCCGCATTTGCGGAGCCTTCCGCTATCCGGCTCGAAGTACCTCATCACACAGGAAGCGTTCCTGCGTCTCGTGTAATCCACGAAAGCCGCCAGACTGAAATCAAGCACATTGTCACCCGCTATCACCAGCACATCATCGTCCAGCCCCAGACTGTCGATGGCGAACTTTATGTCACGGACAGCTCCCAACCTCGTCTCATTGCTTTCCGTCCCATCATCCACCACTGAAATGCAATCTGAACGCCGGTGCATCGAAGCCCATTCCCTGAAATGCCCCGAAAACTTGTGATTGCTCACAACAGCAAATCCGTCAACCTCTCCCGACGATGAAATATCATCCACAAGCCAGTCCAGGATTGTCTTGTCACCGACCTTGAGCAGAGGCTTCGGAAAATTTTCGGTAAGCGGATACAGGCGGGTTGCATACCCTGCCGCAAGAACAATGCATTTCATATCATTCAAAACGTTTGACTGATGATTCGGAGCCGGCTATCCACACCAGATCTCCTTCCTTGAAAAGATAGTCCGCAGGAGGATTGGCAATGAGGCTCCCGTCACTGCTGACACTCACCACAAGGCAACCGGATGCCTTGATTCCAGAATCCTTAAGGCGGAGTCCGGTCAGGTTGGAATCCGCCGTCAACTCCAACTTCCAGACGTCGAACTTCTCCTTCACCTCTTCCCTTTCGGCCTTTGAACTGTCGGTAATAAATTTCTCAAAAGCGTCCAGCTGCTCTTCAGTGCCCACGGCAAGAAGCTTGTCACCGGGGAATACCTTCTCATCACCCGAAGGGACCTCTATTCCTTTCGCACCTCTGATTATCTTCACGATATTGACGCCCGAATCCCCCCTGAAAGGCATTTCCTTCAAAGTCGAACCGGCGTAACTGAAATCGGAAGACACTTCAAAACTCTTTATATGCACGTCATATCCGGCCATTCTATCCTTGAAAGCGGCCGTCACCGGTGCATTCTTCCTTTCGTGAATCTCCTTGGCATTGAAATTCTCCATAAACCGCGTTTCAAGCGAGGTGAAACGCTTGAGGGTGAATTTCGACACTGAAATCAACACGAAAACGGCCAGAGCAATCAGGAGCAGGATTCCGAACGACAGTTTCAAGTGCGTCGTAATTGCGGACACCACGAACACGACGGCAATCATAACCCTGAGCACAATCATAGCAATAATGCTCCATCTGTTGGTTTGGGAAATCCGGAACAGTTTCCTGGCCGGAGCATTGATGGATCCGTTGGTGACGGACATTCCGTAGAGGAAAGGAGCCATGACCAATACCGTGACAACGGCGCATATTATGCCTCTTACGGCATCCGTAGCCTGCGGCAGAACGGCCGCCACCAGTTTCACGAGCCAGGCCTTGGATACTGACAGAATGGCGATGAGTATCACGCTGTAAAGTCCGATTCGCAGCAGGTAACTTTTTATGAGCGCCATCCACTCGTTCTTTTCTTCGCTGTCTTCCTCCCTGTTTTCAATTCCCTGAGGCGGATCTATGCGGTCCAGAATCTTTTTCGGCAGTTTTCTGCCAAGCCATACGGTGGCAGGATCTGCCGCCTTGATCATAAAGGGCGTTGCAAAAGTGGTGATTACGGAAATCGTAATGATTACCGGGTATATGAAGTCCCTCATCACCCCCAGTGAACAGCCGAGTCCCGCAATGATGAAGGAGAATTCTCCCAACTGGGCAAGGGTGAAGCCTGCGTGAACGGCAGTATCAAGGCCCTTTCCGGAAAGGATGGCACCTAAAGTGGTGAAAATCAGTATTCCTCCCATCGCGGCAATGGTCAGCCCCAATACGCATAGCCAGTGTTCTCCTAGAACGGAAGGGTCCACCATCATTCCTATCGACACAAAGAATATGGTTCCGAAAAGGTCTTTTATGCCGGTGGTCAGTTTCGAGATATGCTCACCCTCCATCGTCTCGGAAAGTATCGAGCCCATCATGAATGCTCCGAGAGCAGACGAGAATCCCATAGCATTGGCAAGTGCAACCATACCGAAACACAATCCGATGCTCACTATCAGCAATATCTCATCCGAAAGGTATTTCTTTGCCCGTTTGAGCAGGGTTGGAATCAGATAAATCCCTATCAGGAACCACAGAATCAGGAAGAAGGCGAGTTTCGCAAGGGCAATCACCATCTCTCCTCCGGCAAATCTGTTGGATGCCGCCAATGTGGACAACAGCACCATCAGCAATACCGCGATGAGGTCCTCGAAAACCAGACTGCCGAATATCACCGGCGCATACGGTTTTCCGCTGAGACCCATATCATCATATGCCTTGATTATGACCGTGGTGGAGCTCATTGACAGAAGACCGCCCAGGAAAATGCTTTCCATCATTGTCCAGCCTATGACATTGCCCACGATTATGCCCACAAAGAACATTCCGACGCATTTGGTGCAGGCCATAATGAGAGCACTGCTGCCGACCTGCAGCAGTTTCTTGAAACTGAATTCGAGGCCCAGCGAGAACAACAGGAATATGATGCCTATCTCAGACCAGACCTTAACCGTTTCCTGCGAAAACTGGGGGAACAGGCCGAGATGGGGCCCGACCAGAAAACCGGCCACAATATAACCCAATATCAGAGGCTGCTTGAGCGCTCTGGATATCACGGTCATCACTCCCGCAGCGACCAGAATAATCGCAAGCTGGGTCACAAGTCCAAGTTCCTCACTCATTTCTCCGCAGCATTGATTATCTTGCCGTCGCAGATGGTGGCCGCGATGCAGCCGGAATCCGCAGAATACACAAAATTCGAAATCAGGTTGTGGCAGGGCCGCATCCTGACGTTATCAAGATCTACCAGAAGAGCGTCGGCAACTTTTCCTTCCGCAATCACGCCTCCGTCAATGCCGAAGGCCTCCGCTCCGTTCACGCTGGCCCAACGGAACACCTCCGTCGCAGGCAGCAGTTCGGGATTCCCGCCGTTGACCAGCCTTCCTTCCCCTTCGGAAGCCACACACTTGGCAAGGAGGGCGGCGAATTTCATTTCCTCACGCAGGTCCAGGTTATTGTTGGAGGAAGCTCCGTCCGTACCCAGAGTAATGCGGCAACCGCTCCTGATTGCAAGTTCATAAGGGAATCTTCCGCTGCTTATCTTCATATTGGAGCAGGGACAATGGGAAACCGTAACTCCCCTCCGGGCAAGGATATCCCACTCCTCCTCATCCACATAAACACAGTGGGCGGCAATGACATCAGGCCCCAGAAAACCGAGCGACTCCAGATATCGGACCGGTGTCATCCCGTGTTCTTTCACACAATTGCTGACCTCCAGCGCCGTCTCAGCCACGTGAATATGAAGTTTCATTCCGTGATTCCTCGCAAACTCGGCAGTCCTCCGGAGTTTCTCCGGACCCACGGTATAAATGGCGTGCGGAGCCATCACCAACTGGATACGCCCGCCCGTCGGATCCGACCAATGACGCACGAAATCCAGTTTCTCCTCCTCCACGGCAAGACTGTGATTTTCCATTACGGTAACACCGATGGCAGCCCTCATTCCACTCTTCGCAACCACATCGATGGTCTGGTCTATCTCGAAATACATATCGGAGAAGAAAACCGACCCGGAGCCAGCCATTTCCTCAACCGCGAGTTCGCTTCCCCTGCGTATGTCGGCCGGGGTCATCCTGTTCTCGTAAGGCCATATATACTCATTCAGCCATTTATGGAGCACCATATCGTCCGCATACCCGCGCAAAAGCGTCATCGCAGCGTGATTATGGGTATTGTAGAGTGCCGGAATGATTGCCTTGCCGCTGCCGTCCATCACCTCCGCCACGTTTCCGGGACAGATCTCCCCCGCTCCCGCTATTTGTGAAAAACGTCCCCCCGACATCACAATGTCCGAAGGTTTTCCGTTCAGTGTTACATTTCTGACAAGTATCTCTTTCATACATTATCGATTTTACGGATGGAATCCGCAGTTATTTCTATCAGGGCCGCCCCAAGGATTCCCAGTCGCGAGGCAATGTATTTCCGCCCCTGCACGGACACAAGTTCACATTCACGGCCCTCAAGCGGTCCTTTCACTATGCGCACCCTGTCGCCTTCGGCAAGTTGCTCCGTCGTTATTGTGACATCCTCCTTCCCGCAATCCACCATCGCTCTGAAAGTATCCATTTCCTCATCTCGGACGACTGCCGGAGCAAAAGGCCCCTTGTTCCTGGACATATAACAGGTCAAGTACGGGTTGAGCTTCAGAGACCTGATGCGGCCTTTTTCCGTAGTATGCACGAAAATCATACGGGGCAGCACGAAACGTTCGACAACTTTCTCCCGGTCAGACCGTCTGCGGACTTCTCTTCTGCAGGGAAGATATACCTCATAACCGAGTTTGAAGAAAAGTTCACCTGCCTTACGTTCACAACAGGTCTTGACATACGCGATGAACCAGTGCGGTTCATCAGCGCCCGGCGTCATACTCGGCATATTTCGAGTTGTTGGAAATGTATTCCGGCACGATGCTCTTCATCAATTTCACCATCGTCGGGATATTCACTTCCCTGCTCAGTCTTTCCAGTTCATTGACAGATTCACGGCTGTCCTCATACTCGTAAGAGCGCACTTTCGCAATGCGTATTCTGTCGTGACAGGTGGGATCCGTATTCTCAACGCTGGAAAGTACTTCCTCATAGAGTTTCTCTCCCGGTCTGAGCCCTGTGTACTCTATCTTGATATCCTCGCCGGGTTTCAACCCTGCAAGTTCTATCATCTTGTGGGCAAGAACGTCAATCTTGACGGATTTCCCCATATCGAACACGCATATTCTGTTTGCGACAGACATGGTCGCCGCCTCCATTACCAGGAGACAGGCCTCCGGAATCGTCATGAAGAAACGGGTGATTTCCGGATGGGTGACGGTCACGGGGCCTCCGTTTGCTATCTGCTCCCTGAATCTCGGAATCACGGAACCGTTGGACCCCAGCACGTTACCGAAACGGGTGGTGACAAACTTGGTCGCACCCTTTGTCCGCCCGTTTTCAATCGACAGGCCAAGGCTCTGAACATATATTTCGGCAAGACGTTTGGTACAGCCCATAATGTTGGTGGGATTGACGGCCTTGTCGGTACTTATCATCACCATCTTCTCCACACCGTATTCGACACACTTGTCCGCCACGTTGCGTGTGCCCGCCACATTCACGAGCACCGCCTCGCAGGGGTTCTCCTCCATCAGCGGAACATGTTTGTAGGCCGCGGCGTGGAACACTACCTGCGGATGATAGGTGCGGAAAACGAAATCAAGCCTGCTGGGCATTCTGACATCCCCGATTACCGGCACATAACTGACTCCGGGGAATTTCGAGTCAAACTCGAGACGCAGATTGTGCATCGGGGTCTCGGCATTGTCGAAGAGAATGAGACTCTCCACTCCGAAGCCGGCCAACTGCCGACAAAGTTCGGAGCCGATTGAACCGGCCGCACCCGTAACGAGAACGGTTTTGCCCTTGAAATTGGCTATCACGTCATCGAGAGAAATCTTTATCTCTTCCCTGCCGAGGAGATCCTCGATTTTCACTTCCCTGATTCTGTTGTGAGGAGAATCATTCTCATTCATCTCATCTATTTCAGGTGCCACAAGCACCTTGACGGATTCCTTCGTGGCATATTCGATGAGGCGTCCCTTCTCTTTCTGAATGTCCCTGTCGCGGGAGAAAAGTATCGCGTCAACGGAAAGTCGTTCCTTGATTTCGGCCACGCTCTCCCTGTCGCCAAGATAGAAAACGGGAAGTTCCGAAACGGAGAAAGCCTTCTTGTAAATGTCAGAAGACACAAAGCCAACTATCTTGTAATGCGGTGAATTCTTGAGGCGCGTGAGCATTGCAACCGACTTCTCGCAGGTGCTGTACAGCAGGATATTCTGAACACCGCGACTCTCCTGCATCTTGTTCATCAG
>JAKSKJ010000061.1 GCA_024401795.1 Bacteroidales bacterium
TATGGCAAAAGAAAAGAAATTCATTACCTGTGACGGTAATCAGGCAGCGTCCAACATCGCATACCTGTTCAGCGAGCACGCCGCCATTTACCCTATCACACCGTCTTCCACGATGGCAGAGAACATTGACGAGTGGGCCGCTCACGGCAAACTCAACCTCTGGGGTGAGAAGGTCAAGGTGACAGAAATGCAGAGTGAGGCCGGTGCGGCCGGAGCCGTTCACGGTTCTCTTCAGGCAGGAGCCCTCACCAGCACATTCACGGCTTCACAGGGACTTCTCCTTATGATTCCCAATATGTACAAGATTGCCGGCGAACTGCTCCCTACCGTATTCCACGTTTCAGCCCGCGCCCTCGCAACACACGCCCTCTCCATCTTCGGAGACCATCAGGACGTGATGGCCTGCCGCCAGACAGGTTTCGCAATGCTGGCATCCGGCTCCGTACAGGAGGCTCAGGATATGGCCGCAGTGGCTCATCTGAGCACCATCAAGAGCAGCGTTCCCTTCCTTCATTTCTTTGACGGATTCCGCACATCGCACGAAATCCAGAAAATCGAGGCTATTGACGAGGCCGACCTCAAGGCAATGGTGAGCGAGAAGGCTCTCGAGAACTTCCGCGCACGCGCCCTCAACCCCGACGCACCCGTCACCAGGGGCACCGCACAGAACCCTGACGTGTTCTTCCAGGTCACCGAGTCCAGGAATCAGGTCTATGAAGGAGTTCCCGACATCGTGGCACGCTATATGGGCGAAATCAGCGAGTTGACAGGCCGCAAATACCGCCCGTTCGACTACTATGGCGACAAGAACGCCGAGTGCATCATCATCGCTATGGGTTCCGTGACGGAGACCATCAAGGAGACCATAGACTACCTCGCATCCAGAGGACGCAAATACGGAGTTGTCGCCGTTCATCTTTACCGTCCCTTCTGCGAGAAATATCTCAAGGCGGCCCTTCCCAAGTCGGTCAGGAAGATTGCTGTCCTCGACCGCACGAAAGAGCCCGGAGCGCTCGGAGAGCCTCTCTATCAGGACATCAAGACAGTATTCCAGGGCGTTGCAGATGCACCCCTCATCGTGGGCGGACGCTATGGTCTTTCTTCCAAGGACACTACTCCCGCACAGATAATCGCCGTATTCGACAATCTTGAGCTGAAAGCTCCCAAGAACGGTTTCACAATCGGCATCACCGACGACGTCACCTTCAAGAGCCTTCCCGTCAAGAGCGAGATTTCCATCGTGAAACCCGGCACCACCGAGTGCAAGTTCTACGGACTCGGTTCGGACGGTACGGTCGGTGCCAACAAGAACACCATCAAGATTATAGGCAGTCACACGGACCTCTACAGCCAGGCATACTTCGACTACGACTCCAAGAAGTCCGGCGGCTACACCTGTTCCCACCTCCGTTTCGGCAAGGAGCCCATTCACGCCCCCTATCTGGTGAACACTCCCGATTTCGTGGCCTGCCACGTTCCTTCCTACCTTGAGAAATATGACGTATTGAAGGGTATCAAGGAAGGAGGCAGCCTCCTGCTCAACTCCCTTTGGGACGAGAAGGAGACCATCGAGCGCATTCCGGACAACGTGAAGGCGGTAATCGGGCGCAAGCACATCAACCTCTACATCATCAATGCAACCAGGATTGCGGCTGAAATAGGACTTGGCGGACGCACCAACACCATCCTCCAGTCCGCGTTCTTCCGCATCACCGGCATCATTCCCGCCGAGGACGCGGTCAAGTATATGAAGGACGCGGCCCTCAAGAGCTACGGCAAGAAGGGCGAGAACATAGTCAATATGAACTATGCCGCAATCGACCGTGGCGGTGAGTACGTGAAAGTCACCGTCCCCGCGGAATGGGAAAAGATCAACGCCAAGTTTGTCAATCCCAACGCGGAGCGTCTTGCCACTCCGTTCGTGAAAGACATCGCTGACGTGGTGAACGCACAGTGCGGAGACACCCTCCCCGTCAGCGCATTCCTTCCTTATCAGGACGGCTCGATGCCCACAGGCACAGCCGCATACGAGAAGCGCGGCATAGCGGTTACCGTGCCCGTATGGGATCCCGATTCCTGCATTCAGTGCAACAACTGCGCATTCGTCTGCCCTCACGCAGCCATCCGTCCGTTCCTTCTGACAGCGGATGAGGCCGCGTCGGCTCCCGCTTCCGTCAAGACGGCTGACGGCAAGGCCCAGCTCAAGGAATACAAGTTCGCCCTCGCCATTTCCGTAGCCGACTGTACCGGATGCGGCAACTGCGTTGACGTCTGTCCCGAGACTCCCGCCAAGGGCAAGTCGCTCAAGATGGCATCCTACCTCGACAACACGGCAGAGCAGGACAACTACGACTACCTCAACAACAAGATAGGCTACAAGACCGTAGTCGATCCCAAGAGCAATATGAAGAACGCACAGTTCGCACAGCCTCTCTTCGAGTTCAGCGGAGCCTGCGCGGGTTGCGGCGAAACGCCCTACATCAAGAACATCACCCAGCTCTTCGGAGATCATATGATGATTTCCAACGCTACCGGATGTTCTTCAATTTACGGAGCATCATTCCCCGCATCGCCCTACTGCACCAACGCACAGGGTCACGGCCCGGCCTGGCAGAACTCCCTCTTCGAGGACTTCTGCGAATTCGGACTCGGTATGCATCTCGGTTCAGACCGCATCCGCGAGACAGTTGCAGCCCTGATGACCAAGGGTCTCGACTGCAAGAAGTGCTCCGATGAGATAAAGGCTCTGTTCAAGCAGTGGCTCGACAACAGGAATGACTACAAGAACACACGCGAGGTGGCTGACAAGCTCGTTCCCCTTATGGAAGCCTGCGGCTGCGACACCTGCAAGTCTCTCCTTAACCTCAAACACTACATCCCCAGCCGCAGCCAGTGGATATTCGGCGGCGACGGTGCAAGCTACGACATCGGTTACGGCGGTCTCGACCACGTGCTCGCAAGCGGTGAGAACGTGAACGTCCTCGTGCTCGACACCGAAGTTTACTCCAACACCGGAGGACAGTCCTCCAAGGCGACACCGGCGGGAGCAATCGCCAAATTCGCGGCTTCCGGCAAGAAGATTCGCAAGAAGGACCTCGGTATGATGGCCATCAGCTACGGCTATGTCTATGTTGCCCAGGTAGCAATGGGAGCAAGCCCTGTCCAGTATATGAACGCCATCAAGGAGGCCGAGGCCTATGACGGACCTTCACTCATCATCGCTTACGCTCCCTGCATCAACCACGGACTCAAGGTCGGTATGGGACTCAGCCAGAAGGAGGAGAAACTTGCCGTAGAGTGCGGTTACTGGCATCTCTACAGGTACAACCCGGTTCTGGAGGAGCAGGGCAAGAACCCGTTCTCCCTCGACAGCAAGGAGCCTGACTGGAGCAAGTTCCAGGACTTCCTGAAGGGAGAGGTGCGCTTCGCATCGCTGCAGAAGCTGTTCCCCGAAACAGCAAGCGAACTCTATCAGAAGACTGAAGAGTTCGCCAAGATACGTCTCGAGACTTACAAGCGTCTCGCCGGAAAGTAATTATCTGATTTCGGCCTGACGGTTTTCAAGCCATCTGGAGAGCGTGCGGTACAAATCCTCACGCTCTCCTTTTGACAATGAGCCTCCCTCGCGGGGGAAACCCCATCCATGCCCGCCTGCGGAGAGGATGTGAAGTTCACCGGGCACGCCGTGCTTCTGCATCGCCCTGTAATAGCGTATGCTGTTCTCCGGCGGCACTGCGGCATCGTCAGCGCTCAGCACCAGGAATGCGGGAGGTGTGTTCCCGTTCACCCTGTTCTCCAGAGAGTAGTGCTCCACGAGCCCGGCCGTCTGCTTCTCGGGAAGCAGATTGTCCCTGGTACCGCGATGTGTGACAAATTCCTCGAAAGTAATGACCGGATACACCAGAATGGAGAAATCGGGTCGTGTTACGTCATCGACGTAGAGCGTGGATGCGCTGGCGGCAAGGTGCCCTCCGGCGGAAAATCCCATCACGCCTATCTGTTTCACCCCCCACTCTTCCGCGTGGTAACGGCAGTAGCGGAAAGCGTTCTGGACGTCACGCAGCGGCACATTGTTGTGGTGGTTGGGCAGACGGTAGATAAGCACACAGGTGGCTATCCCCCTTTCGAGGAACCATTCCGCCACGGTGTAGCCTTCGTGCTTGGCACACACGTTCCAGTAGGCACCTCCCGGGCACACCACCACCATCTGTCCGTTGCATTTCTTAGGAATATAAATTTCGATGCGGGCACCGTCGGCGACGTGGTCATATACCTCCGGACGTCCCTTGGTGTTCACGAGACTCCCCTCCCATCCGTTGGATTCGAGAGGCCCTTCCGTGACCTTGACCCCGTTCTCGACTATTCCGGCATCAACGTTCTGCCCCTGAGGGTATAGCAGCAGAGTGTAATCCGGCTCGACCACCCTTGCATTAAGGGTTGCAAACAAAAAAAGCGTCACGAAGACGCTTGAAAATATGTGCTTCATATTTTATTATTCTCCCGGTGCGATTGCTCCCATAGGGCAGGCGTCGGAGCAGGCTCCGCAGCTGATGCAGATTTCGGGATCGATTGAATAGACATCACCTTCTTTGATGGCTCCTGAAGGGCACTCGCCCTGGCAGGTACCGCATGCGACGCAAACGTCGGGATTGATTACATATGCCATAACGTAAATATAAATTTGGTTAACTGACCACAAAAGTAGTCATTTTATTTGTAACTTTGCCAGCGATGAAGAAAATTTTGCTGATTCCGGCATTGGCCGCCGCCCTCGCCGCCGGTCCTGAAGTGGAATTCGACAAGATTGTCCACGATTTCGGGCGGGTCACTGTGGGCGACGGAGCGCTTTCGTGCAGTTTCATCGTGACAAACACCGGAGACTCCCCCCTTCTGATTCAGTCGGTAGTGAGTTCCTGCGGATGCACGGACGTGAAATGGACGCGGACGGAAATAGCCCCCGGCGGGACAGGCACAATTGAAGCTACTTATTCCAATGACGAAGGGCCCTACCCTTTCGACAAGAGCCTGACCGTCTATACCTCCGCGGCAAGGAAGCCCGTTGTGCTGCACCTGCGCGGAATTGTCAAGAAAAAATAGTATATTTGTAGGATATGCCATCAGAACAAATAAGTTACAGCGACGACAACATACGCACCCTGGAAGGCGTACAGCACATCCGGATGCGTCCGGGTATGTATATCGGACGTCTCGGAGACGGGCGCAATCCCTCCGACGGCATCTATGTGCTTCTTAAGGAGATTGTCGACAACTCCATCGACGAGTACTCGATGGGCTTCGGAAAGCAGGTCCAGATTACCGTGGAAGACAATCACGTGCGGGTACGCGATTACGGTCGCGGCATTCCCCTGGATTCCGTGGTCAAGGCCGTCAGCATCCTGAACACCGGAGGCAAGTTTGACGACAAGGCTTTCAAAAAGTCGGTCGGCCTGAACGGTGTGGGAACGAAAGCCGTGAACGCCCTTTCCAAGAATTTCTATGTGTGCTCGCACCGCGACGGAGAATGCTCCTGGGCACGTTTCGAGTGCGGCCAGCTGATTGACAGCGGGAAGGAAGCCACAAGAGAAAAGAACGGAACGCTCGTGGAATTCTACCCCGACGCAGCCCTCTTCAAGGATTTCAACTACAACCTTGACTTCGTCGAGACGATGGTCAAGAACTACTCCTATCTGAAGAAGGGGCTCACCCTCGTCCTCAACGGCACTTCCTACAAATCCGAGAACGGACTGCTGGATCTCGTCAACGAGAATCTGAGCGAAGAGCCTCTCTATCCGCCCATTCATCTGGAGGGAGAGGACATCGAGATAGTGCTGGCCCACGGCAACGCCTACGGAGAGAACATCTCGTCATTCGTCAACGGACAGAACACCAGGGACGGAGGAACCCACCTCGCGGCATACAGGGAGGCAATAGCCAAAACCCTGAAAGACTTTTTCAAGAAAAACTATGCTCCGGAAGACTGCCGCCAAGGCGTTGTGGGAGCCATAAGCATACAGATACAGGAGCCCACCTTCGAAGCCCAGACCAAGATGAAGCTCGGCTCCACCTATATGTGGGAGAAGCCCGACAAGGGCGAGCACGGCCAGACTATCCGCGCTTTCGTCAACGACTTCGTGGGCAAGGCTCTGGACGACTACCTTCATATGCACAAGGAGATAGTTCCCGTGCTTGAAGACAAGATAAAGTCCAGCCAGCAGGAGCGCGAGGAGATTTCCGGAATACAGAAGAAAACCCGCGAGCGCAACAAAAAGGCCAATGTCTATAACCGCAAACTCCGCGACTGCCGCTATCACTTCAACGACAAGCGCACGGAGAAGACACAGGACGACATAGAGAGGTCTTCCATCTTCATAACGGAGGGCGACTCCGCAAGCGGCACCATCACCAAAGCCCGCAACGCCAATTATCAGGCCGTCTTCAGCCTGCGCGGAAAGCCCATCAACAGTTTCAAGGAAAGCCACCGCAAAGTGGCGGAGAACGAGGAGCTCAACCTTCTGGTCAGCGCCCTCGGAGTGGAGGACGACCTCGAAAACCTGCGTTACAACAACATAATCGTAGCCACCGATGCCGATGACGACGGAATGCACATCCGTATGCTGGTACTCACCTTCTTTATGAAGTATTATCCGGACCTGGTACGCCGCGGCCACGTGTATATCCTGCAGACTCCCCTGTTCCGCGTGAAGAACAAGAAAGAGAACA
>JAKSKJ010000062.1 GCA_024401795.1 Bacteroidales bacterium
GCAGAGCCCCCTGAAACAGGGAAAGCGACGCATTGCGTCGCTTTCCCTGTGGGACCTAGCAGATTCGAACTGCTGACCTCATGCGTGTGAAGCATGCGCTCTGAACCAGCTGAGCTAAGGTCCCGAAATCCTTGCAAATATAGCAAATATTCTGCTTAATCTCAAAAATTGTGTTATTTTTGAAAGTTAAGAATGACTAAGATTAATCCGAATGCAGATAATTACCGGTCTTTTTATTCTTCTTGCCTTCCTTGCAATGGGGGAGCTGACTTCTTCCCTGACGGGAAACGTCATCCCCGGCAACGTGATAGGTATGCTCTACCTGTTCCTGGCACTGTGCTTCAAACTTGTGAAGCCGGAATGGATAAGGCAGACGGCACAGTTCTTCCTGAACAATATGGTCATTTTCTTCGTGCCTCTGTTCATGTCGATTATGGATGATTGGGGAGTCATCCGTTTGAATCTTGCCGCCTGGCTGGTAATACTCCTTTCAACCACAATATTGGTGATAATCGCTTCCGGAGCAACCGGGGCCATCCTGATGAAACTGCAGAAGAAAGGAGGGAAAGATGAATAACGGTGCCGCTCTCCTCGCCCTGACAATGGGGGCGTACATACTTGGCGTTTGGGCGAAGCGAAAAACCGGACTGGGGATGCTCCATCCGATGTTGGTTGCCGTTCCCGTGATAATGGCGGTGCTGAAGCTGTTCCATATTCCGACTCAGGATTATATGCAGGCCAACAGGATTATAACGTTTATGCTAGGCCCCTGCGTGGTCTCTCTGGCGCTTGTCCTCTATGACAATCTCTCCATCATCCGGAAGCATATGCTGCCGATTCTGACAGCCGTGCTTGTCGGCTGCATAGTGGGAGTAGGCAGCGTATGGGCGTTGGGCGAATTGCTCGGACTCGACAGGGTGTTCATCGCATCGATGGAGCCCAAATCCATCACCGCCCCGATAGCCGTCGAGCTGTCTTCCTATAATGGCGGGAATGTGGCCCTGACAGCGGCCTCTGTTGTGATATGCGGCCTTTCCGGTGCTGTCCTCGGCCCCTGGATACTGAATGTCTGCCGGATAGGCAATCCCGTTGCCAGAGGTGTGGCAATCGGAAGCGCTTCCCACGGCATAGGAACGGCCCGGGCTCTTGAGGAAGGGGCCCTGGAGGGTGCCGTCAGCGGATTGTGTATGGCTCTGATGGGTGTGGCCACCACATTCCTTCTGCCTCTGTTCAACAGAATTGTCGGTTTCTGACATCAAATGTATAATCAGTGAATTTTATGAATAGGTCGTTTGTTCCGTCACTCATTCTCCTGCTGTCCCTGACAACGCTTTCAACGGCACAGGACAGGTATTTCGGGTTCCATTTTGATTTTCATGCTTCTCCTAACATCAGATACGTTGAGCATCCGATAGGGAGTACTCTCAAGGAAGAGGATATCAGGGAGATTTGCCGTAAGGCGAATCCTGACTTTCTGCAGATAGACTGTAAGGGACATCCGGGATGGGCCTCATATCCTTCCGGATGCGGAAACCGGATTCCGCAGATTGAAGGGGATCCGCTTGCGATGTGGCGGAAGGTCACAAAGGAGGAAGGCGTGGGCCTGTATATGCACTACTCCGGGGTTTTCGACGGCAAGTATGTCAAAGAGAACCCTATGGATGCTGTCCTTCTCGCCGACGGAACGCGCAGTGTGCAGGCTACACGCACAAACGGCGGATATGCGGATAACCTGATGATTCCCCAGCTGAAGGAACTGGCGGGTAAATACTCCGTTGACGGGGTCTGGGTTGACGGTGAATGCTGGGCGGCCCGTTCCGATTTTGATTCGGAAACCGTCGAGGGCTTCCGCCGGGAGACGGGGATTGACGTTTCCGGGAATCTGCCGGTTCAACGCGGGATGCCGTATTACAATGAATACAGGGACTATTGCCGGAATCTGTTCAGGCGTTATATAAATCATTATACGGATGCCGTTCATTCGGAATACCCCTCGTTCAGAATAGCTTCCAACTGGGCGTTCTCGGACCATATGCCGGAAAAAGTGTGTGCCGACGTGGACTTTATCTCCGGCGATCTCTCACCGCAGGATTCATATTGGCGGGCCCGTTTCTCAGGGCGTGCAATGGAAAAGCAGGGAGTTCCATGGGACCTGATGGCCTGGGGCTTCCGCAGCATCGACAGGAAACACGTTTACAAAACTCTTCCTCAGATGATACAGGAGGCATCGGCTGTCATCTCGCTGGGCGGAGGTTTTCAGGTGTATATCTGCCAGATGTATGACGGCTCTCCCAGAATGGACAGACTTAGAGACCTGTATCCTCTTTCCGATTTTATGCAGAAACGCAGGGAATGGTGTTTCCAGGGACATATGGAGCCACAGGTGGCTGTGCTTCTTTCAACTTTCGACAGATATCGTGAGGCATCGGAACTCTTTTCCCGCGATGGTGGTGAAAGGGCAATAGGCATGGTCAATCTTCTTTGTGATGCCGGGCACAGCGTGTCCATAGTGTCGGAACATGATTTGGTTGACGGCAAAATTGATTCCTACCCTGTAATTGTCATACCTGAACTTTACGAAGGGCTGGAAAGAAGCACCCTGAATATGCTGAAAGATTATGTCCGTAACGGCGGCTCTCTGATTCTCAATGGTCCGAATACCTGCGGAATTTTCACGTCCGAAGGCTTTCCGCAAGGAGAAGCCGTCGAACTTCTCAATGAGAATTGTCCGGAAATCACTGTCAGACAATTCGGGGAAGGCAAAGTTGCGGCTGTTTCGACAGATGTTGCAACGGGCTATCTCACGTATGTGCAGAGCCGTATCGCCGACCTGTTCGACACTGTTCTTGGCCAAATGTACGATCCGCGAATCCATATTGAGAGCAGCCGGGGAATGCTGGAGATTGTGGATTTGTGGAAGGGAGGCCGGATGCTCCCCCAGATTGTAAACACAAACGGCTTGCACCACTCCTCCAACAGTCTGACAGAGAAGAGTATATCCCCGGTTGTTGACATTGTCCTGAAGGTCAGATTGGACAGAAAACCCTCCGGAATCAGGTTGCAGCCGGACGGCACCGATCTTGATTTCAGATGGGATGATGGGTATGCTTACGTAAACATACCCCGAGTTGATTACCACGCGGTTTTGGAAGTCGTCGAATAGGCGGCGTCAGTTCTTGATGTAGTAGGTGACGTATGTGACCACGCGCACCCGCTTGATGTACGGAGTGTTTGAATCGCGGTCATCTATGCTGAAAGTGCCCTGGGTTGCGGATTTTATCTTGCCCAGACGGCTGCCTGAATCCTTGGCGAATTTTCCGGCGGCCTCGCGGGCGTTTGCGGTGGCCTCCTCAATCATCTGAGGCTTTATGTCATTGAGGGCTTCGAACTTGAACTGTGTCTTGTTCTCCCAGTTGTCGCCGATGAGGGGTATGCCTTTCTTCACAAGTTCAGACTGACGCCCGAGCATTGCGAGAACTGCATCCACGTTATCGGTACATACCGTTATGACGTTGGTTACGAGATATCTGTAAACCCTGTCGTTGTTGCCGTATTCCGATGCGAACTTGTCCGAAATCAGAGGGGTGTTTACAGTTATCTCATTCTCCGCAAGACCTCCGGCTTTGAGGAACTCCCCGATGGCCGAGTTGTTCCTTTCGGTCTCGGCCAGAACCGTGGCGAGGTCATTGCCCATAACCTTGTAGCTGAGGGGCCAGATGACCTTGTCCGCCTTCACTTCCTGTTCGCACAGACCTTTGACGTCGACGGTCCTGTCGTAAGATTTGAATTTGGCTACGGAAATTGGCAGCATCGCTCCCGCGACAACGATGGCGATGGCTGAAATCAAAGTATTCTTCATATCAATATCATTTTTGCACAAACACAAAATTAACCAAAAAATTTGTAATTTTGCCGTTACACACAATAATTGGACTATGAAAGGAATTGTACTTGCCGGAGGCTCCGGAACCCGTCTCTACCCCATAACGAAAGGAGTCAGCAAACAGCTGTTGCCCATCTACGACAAACCTATGGTGTATTATCCCATCAGCGTGCTGATGCTTGCCGGTATCAGGGACATACTGATAATCTCGACTCCCCAGGATCTTCCCGGTTTCAAGAGGCTTCTCGGGACGGGAGAGGACTATGGAGTGCATTTCGAATATGCCGAACAGCCGTCCCCGGACGGACTTGCGCAGGCGTTCATAATAGGGGATAAGTTCATAGGGAATGACACCGCCTGCCTTGTGCTGGGAGACAATATCTTTCACGGTTCAGGCCTTACCGGCCTGTTGAGGGATGCAGTCCGCACGGCCGAGGAGGAAGGCAAGGCCACGGTGTTCGGTTACTGGGTGAACGATCCGGAACGCTACGGAGTGGCGGAGTTCGACCGTCAGGGAAACTGCCTCTCAATAGAGGAGAAGCCTCAGAACCCCAAGTCCAATTATGCCGTTGTAGGACTTTATTTCTACCCCAACAAGGTGGTGGATGTGGCGAAACATATCAAGCCGTCCGCCCGGGGAGAACTTGAGATAACTACGGTCAATCAGGAATTTCTCAATGCCGACGCTCTCAAGGTCAAGACTTTCGGGCGCGGGTTTGCCTGGCTGGATACCGGTACGCACGATTCTCTGGCGGATGCTTCCATCTTCGTGGAAACTCTTGAAAAGCGTACGGGTATGAAGATAGCCTGCCTTGAAGAACTTGCTTTCCAGAACGGCTGGATTGATGCAGACAAGCTTCGTGAACTTGCCCGGCCTATGATTAAGAACCAGTATGGTCAATATCTGATTTCTCTGGCGGACAACAGGCTCAAATGAAGTATGTATAGAAGAGAAGACAATTATGATGAACGGCTTACGGCGGAAATAGCCGGGCACGTGAAGGAGATTCTGCGTCTACTGGGAGAAGACCCGGAGAGGGAAGGACTCGTGAAGACGCCGGAGCGTGTGGCCAAGTCGCTTCAGTTCCTCACCAAAGGCTATGAGGAAGACGGAGTAGGGATAGTGCAGTCCGCGATGTTCGACGAGAAATACCAGCAGATGGTTCTCGTGAAGGATATAGAACTGTACAGCACTTGCGAACACCATATGTTGCCTTTCACCGGCAAATGCCACGTGGCCTATATTCCCGACGGGAAAATCACCGGCTTGAGCAAAATCGCCCGTGTAGTGGAGACATTCGCCCGCAGGCTTCAGGTTCAGGAAAGGCTCACCGTGCAGATACGCGATTGCATTGAAGATGCACTCAGCCCTCTCGGCGTTGCCGTGGTCATTGAGGCGACCCACAGCTGTATGCAGCTCAGGGGCGTGGAGAAATCGAATTCCATTACCACTACCTCGGCGTTCTCCGGGGTATTCCTGAGCGACGCGCGTACCAGAAACGAATTCCTGAATCTTATCAAATAATCAGCGGACGCGTATCTTGCGTCCTATCTTGAGAGTGCTCTTGCTGGTCAGACCGGGATTGAGTTTGCAGATGGCGCTGACCGTAGTCCCGTTGTTGGCGGCGATGCGCGACAATGTGTCGCCGGATTTGATGGTGTGCCACCTCATCGCTTCCGCCTCCTTGCGCAGCCGCTCTTCCTCAGCCCTTTCCTGCTCCTCCGTCAACAGGATATTCTCTTCTTCATCCAGGCTTTCAGGGGTGTAGCGGTTGTAATTGGAAAGGTATTTCTTCTTGAGAATAAAATAATTCTTCCTCAGATTTCCGCTGCTGAAGTCAATAATCCACTGAGGGTCGAAGGCGAATCCCTTGTATCTGGTCTCGAAATGCAGGTGAGGCCCCGTGGAACGTCCCGTGGAGCCTATCAGACCGATTGTCTGGCCCGCTTCAACCCAATCTCCAACCTGCACGTCAATTCGGGAAAGGTGCCCGTAATATGTTTCAAGTCCGTTGGGGTGACGGAGAATGACAATGTTGCCGTAGCCCTTGGAACGGATTGCCGTTCTGACTTTACCGGCAAATGCGGCATAAGTGGGGGTGCCGGTGGGGGAGGGCAGGTCCACTCCGTTGTGATTGCGCCCGTGCCTGACGCCGAACTTGGAATACACCGGGACGGCGCAGGGGCAGCAGTAACTCTCAAGCGAGTCAATCAGGCACAGTGTAATCCTGTAGGGCAGGGAGTCCCTGCTTATCTTGTACGGCATCAGAGAGTTCTCCTCCCAATTTTCCCGCATCAGACTGTCGGTGACGGGAGCCGAATAGTCTTTGACGAATTTCCAGGTGCCGTTGGTGAACAGAATCAGTTTCATTCCGGGGTCCGAGGTCTCCAGGGTATCAAGAGTTTCGTGCGTGTCGGACAGAGGCTTGGATCTTATGGGTTTGGCAGTGGGATCCTGGGCGCTCAGCGCCACGGATGCCAGAATTGCCGTGAGAACAAGTGTTGTCTTTCTCATTGTTTCAGGAAGTTTATCGCATCTTTCAACAATCGGGCGAAATCCGTGCCTGAATCCACACATTCGAGCGGGAAACCGTAAGAGGCGACTCTGTAGCCGCCGGCATCGTAATGGATGGCCGCAGGCTCCATTGTTGCGGAGTATCTCAGAACAACCCGACACGAATTGGCGTTGCGCGGACTCAGGGCATCCGGGTTCTCGACGCAATACATCACTGGGTTGGGCTCCCGGCGGATTGAAAACCGGTGTGGTTCTTCATTTTTGGGAGCCACGGTGATGATGCCGCCGTCTGGGGAACCGTGGCTGCTCATCCA
>JAKSKJ010000063.1 GCA_024401795.1 Bacteroidales bacterium
GGAGTTGGACCGGAAGAATACCTTGATGCCAGAAATCATCTGTTTTTCAACACCGAGGTTGCGGAAGTGAGTCTGACCAACAGCCAATATGCCTTCCGATGCATCAGCGCCTTCCTTTACGGAGCATCGCTGGTGTCCTTGCAGGAGATGAACGACTTCGTGACCAAACGCCGCCTGCCGCCGGAAAAGGAACTCGAACTGTTCAACAGTTTCTCTTCGGCCCTGCTCGACTCCCGGAAGGGCATAAGTCTGGAATGTGCAACGCCCGGCAGGGCAGCCGACCCCGAAACGTTGAAAGACCTCTTCATAAAGGCCTGGGAAGACACTTCAGGCAACAGATATTCCTACAGCATTGTGGATACTCTCCGCCTGATGGACACCAAATCCAAGGCCAGATTGAAACTCAAATCATCTGTGCCCGACCCCATAACGGGTGGTCAACTCTGGACTTTCTCGAACGGAATGAAAGTGATTTTCAAAAAGGCCGATACAAAAAAACGCTTCCATTACGGGCTGATGATAAAGGGCGGAACTCCGTCCATTCAAGGGATTTCCTCCGGAGAGGCAGGTTTTGTCTCCGATATGTTCAGCGTGTTGCGTGTGGCCGATATGTCCCCGGATGAATTCAGCGATATGCTCCGGACCAACGGCATCTCCCTGATTCCGCAGGTGAACGTTTCCGACTTGCGCATCACCGGGAGCGCCCCTGTTTCCAGGCTTCCCCTCCTCCTGAAGTCACTTCTGTCATTGTCCCGTGATGCTGATTACAGCCGGGAAAGTTACAATTATTACCGGCAATGCGAGGCAGTCCGTCTCAGGAAAGCCGGGACAAGCGCCTCAGACAGACTCGGGGAAATGGCAAGTCCCGGTTACAGATACTCCGAAATCCGGGACCCGGAAAAATTGAATTCAACCCTTCCTTCCCGGGTGGAAAAGTATCTCGCGGAGCAGTTCTCCAGAATAAATGACGGCATTTTCGTCATTATCGGAGATTTCGAGGAAGAGGCGTTGCAGAAGACGCTGCTCAAGTCCCTCGGGAATTTCAATACCGGCCGCAACACCCAGGTCAGGGCACGCGTGAGACGCGAAACCCGTCAGGGCTGGTACACCAGCAGTTTCAGTGGAGAGCCTTGCGTCGCAATATCCTGCTCTGTCCGCAATCCTTTCAGTATGGACGGATATATGACTTTCAGGATTGCATCAGTCGCCCTCCGCAAAGAGATTGTGAAGGCACTGGCCGATGAAGGGATGTATGCCGAGTTCGACGAAAGAATAGAGTTCTACCCCGAAGAAGAATACACGATGACGGTCAAATGCCGCCCCTGTGCCATTGAAGGATTGCCTTCCGTTGTGGACGAGCAGCGTCTGTACCGTACTCTGGATGCGGTCCGCGCAGCTGTCAACAGGCTTTCTTCGACAGAAATAACGGAGCCGGAGATGCTGGCATACAAGGCTGCACTCAAGAATACGATGACATCATACTATTCCACTCCGACGGCGTTGATTGAGGCGGCAATGGTGAGATATTCGGCAGGACGGGACATAGTCTCCCTGTATGGAAGCTATATTGACGGGGTGCGTACGGACGCTGTCAAGTCCGTGCTGACAAGCCTCAACGAAGGAGCCAGAATGGAGGTTGTTCTCAAATGAGGGGAGATTTCGGGACCATAATCCAGATAGGGGAAGTTCTGGTGTCGGAAGATGTCGTGAGTGAATTCTTCTCCTGCGATTATCCTGTTTGCAAAGGCGTGTGCTGCATCGAAGGGGACAGCGGCGCCCCTCTTGAAGAAAGGGAACTGAATGCTCTGGAACGCGCTTACCCATCTTTTTCGCATCTGATGACCGAAAAAGGCCGGAAGGCTGTCGGCGAGAAGGGTTTCTTCGAAATCGACCGTGACGGCGATTTGGTGACACCTCTTTCGGAAGGTTCTCCGGAATGTGCTTTCTGCCATTTCCCGGGTGACGGTTCCTGCCTCTGTTCAATCGAGAAGGCAGGACGGGCAAAACCCATATCCTGCAGCCTCTATCCTATCCGTATAACCCGGCTGACAGGCGGCGGACTGGCCCTCAACGTGCATCACTGGGACATCTGCAAGCCCGCTTTCGAGAAAGGGCGCAGGGAGGGAATCCGAGTCTATCAGTTTTTGAAAGGCCCGCTTTCAGAGCGTTTCGGGGAAGAATTCTGGACAGCGCTGGATGCCGCCGCTAAGCATCTTCTCCAGGAAGGTTGAGTTTGTACTCAAGAGCGGATGCAATGCGTACTATGTCTTTCGTAATTCCCTCGACCGAGTAACCGTTGACGGTGCGCGAGAAAGTCACCCTGTCCTCCCAGAGTTTCGCAAATCTGGAGAGCGGTGCCCTTTTGATGAAAGTCACTGTCCCCTCCGCATCTTTTTCAACCCTGTATCCGTGATTCTCCATCACTTCCAGCAGAATGGGGCGGATTTCTTCGTCCGAACCGTACATTCTTACACTGCGTGAAGAATATCCCAGTTTCGGATAAATGCCGGCGAAGACCGCAATTATGAGTGCAATCTGCCACAGGGAATCATAGCCGTTCACGAACATTTTGGAAACGTCCGCTTCCACGAGATTGGCCTTTACCAGTACGAACAGGATAAGGCCGAGAACAAAGGCCAGATAAACAAATTGTTTGAGGGAACGTATCAGATATTTCATATATGCAAAATTAACAACATTTTTTGCTATTTTTGCGGAATAGGACTTAAAAACAGAAAATATGGAAAAAGAAGATCCACTTGAGAGGCTCGAACGCCTTGAGCGGGAAAAGAATGAGAGGAAAGCAAACCGCAATGCTTCCGGACCCCGAACCACAATGTATATCCTGATTGCAGTTGCGGCAGTTCTGGCAATAACGCTTGCCGTGGTGTGGATTCAGAAATCCAGCCTCGTGAACGACCTCAAATTGGAAAAGGAGGACCTCACGGAGCAGATTCAGGCACTCCAGACGGACTACGAGAATCTCTCTTCCGATTATGAATCAATCAACAGCCAGTTGGACTCTTCCCGTGAAGAGATTTCCCAGCTTGTGGAAAGAATCAAGAAGACCGATGCCACCAACAGGGCCAAGATGCGCCAGTACGAAAAGGAACTTGGAACGCTGCGCAGCATTATGCGCGGTTATATAGTCCAGATTGATTCCCTCAACAACCTCAATCATCAGTTGACGGTGCAGGCCGCTCAGGCAAGGAGGGAGGCGGATGAAAGCAAACGTCAGAACGAGAAACTTACCGCACAGGTTGACGATTTGGCAAATCAGGTTGCCGTGGGGTCCGTTATAAAGGCCCGTGGCATCAAGATGGAATCCTACAACGCTTCCGACCGACTGACCGACAGGAGCAGCCGCGTGGTCAGACTGCTTGTGCATCTCAGCCTTCTGGAGAACGACCTTGCTCCCAAAGGTCCGGTACGCGTCTTCGTGATAGTGCGGGATCCTTCCGGCAATGTCCTTCTAGATGGTTCCGAAGCGGCGTTCATCCTCGACGGAGAAACGGTTGCCGCAACGGCATCCCGTGAAGTGGATTATGAAGGAAACGACATGGATTTGAGCATTTACGTGAACAATATCCCTTCATTCGTGAAAGGCGTCTATACGGTTGAGGCCTTCACCGCCCAATCCCGTCTCGGAAGCGCCGAACTGCTTCTGCGCTGATGATATATGTCCACGTTCCTTTCTGCGGAAGTTTCTGCACCTATTGTGATTTCTATTCGGAAATCGCCTGCCCGGACCGGAACTTCGACGCTTATGCCGACGAGGTCTGCCGCGAAATTCTGCGCAGAACGACGGAGATAGGTTCAACGCTGGACGTCAATACCCTGTATATAGGAGGCGGCACCCCTTCGGTGCTGCCTCTTCCGTGCCTTGGCAGAATCATTTCCGCAGCAAGGGATGCCGCCGGAAGCAATTTCACGGAACTGACGGTTGAAGTGAATCCGGAAGATATAACGGAAAAGGGAGAAGCCTATGTCCGTGGTCTGAAGGACTTGGGCGTCAACAGGTTCAGTATGGGAATACAGTCACTGGATGACGGAATCCTGCATTGGATGAACCGCCGCCACAATGCTGACGGAGCGAGAAAGGCTTACGGGATTCTCCGCCATCAGGGAGCGGGCAATGTCAGTTTGGACATCATTTACGGCATCTCGCACCTTTCGGACGATACTCTCCTGAAGACTGTCGAAGAAATCGTTTCCCTCGGGCCGGAGCATATATCCGCATATCAATTGTCAATCGAAGAAGGCAGTGCGCTTGCGGAAATGATAAGGACAGGACGTTATTCGGAGGCTTCCGACGAACAATGCCTCAGGCAATACAGGCTGATATGCGAAGTGTTGAAAAAGGCCGGATATGAGCATTACGAGATTTCCAACTGGGCGCGTCCCGGATTCAGGGCCGTTCACAATTCGGCTTACTGGACGCGTCAGCCATACGTCGGCATAGGCCCCGGTGCCCATTCGCTGTCGTATCGTGCCGGAGTGCTGGAGGGCGGCAGTTGGCCCGGAGGGACCAGGCCCTCCCAAACCGAGTTTGGGCCCCTCCCTCTGGAGCCGAGGGCGGCTAGCCCCTCCGGGCCAATCTGCCGCCCATCCAGCGCTACTGAACAAACCAGAAGTTGGAACAGCCGGAGCGTGACCGGCTGGAAGTCCGAATCGGAAACCCTTTCCGGGGACGAAATCCGCGAAGAGGAAATAATGCTCGGCTTGAGGACGGTGGAAGGCTGGAACGGACGGCGGCTCAGCGAGGACGAGTGGTTCGTCTCGGACGACATTATAAGCGACATACTGGCACAATCCTGAATAAAAAACAAAACTATGAATACTGATTACTCTTCAAGAATAGAAGCTCTTCGCGCGATTATGCACGAGGAAGGATGGGATGCCGTGATAATCACAGGCTCGGACCCCCACGGGAGCGAGTATCCCGCAGAACGGTGGAAGCAGGTCCAGTGGCTGACGGGTTTCACCGGAGAAGCGGGAGACGTGGTCGTGACGGAAGATCACGCCGGTCTGTGGACGGATACCCGCTATTTCATCCAGGCCGGCTTTCAACTGCAGGGCACCGGAGTGGAACTTCACAAGACCCGGGTTCCGGAACAGCTGTTGATTCCGGACTGGCTGGCGGAGCATTTCAAGGATGCGGACAGCATCGTGGTTGCTGTGGACGGTCTTGCAGTCAACGCATCGTTCGTTTATGACGAACTTCACGGAAAACTGGCGGCCAACGCCATTGAGCATTACATCAAAAGTTGCCCCAATCTTCTTGAGAGAATATGGACAAACCGGCCCGGAATACCGCAGACACCGATATTTCCGATAGAATCGGGAGAGAGCAGGGCGGACAAAACCGAGTGGCTCAGGGAATGGATGACAGAAAGAGACTATGATGCGGTGCTGCTAAGCAGCCTCGACGAGATAGCCTGGATTCTCAACCTGAGAGCCTCCGACATCGAATATAATCCATACGCCATCAGTTATCTTCTGATTTCGCGGGAAGAGGCGTTGTGGTTCGTCCTGAAAGACAGGGTGGAAGACCCGGATTCGGACAAGGTGCTCTCGGATATGGAGGACGTGAGGCTGATGAGATATGATGAAGTGGAGGAAAGCCTGAACGGATTCGGCAAGATACGGCTGTTTGCCGATAAGGCGACTGTCAATTACGAATTGGCGGAATTCCTCTCTACCGCCGGCATCCGGACGACATTCGGCACAAGCCCGGTGGCCCTCCGCAAGGCCGTCAAGAATGAATTTGAAATAGAAGGGATGCGCAGGGCCCATATCCTCGATGGCGTAGCGATGGAAAAATTCCTCTATTGGCTGGAAAAATCGATGCAATCGGACAAAGTCATCAGCGAATGGGATGCCGCCGTGATGCTGGGGCGCTACAGGGCGGAACTCGACGGGTACCTCGGTGATTCCTTCGAGACCATATCCGCCTGCGGAGAAGGAGCCGCCCTTCCGCATTATTCCACACCCAAGACGGACGCTCCTCTGCTGAAGGCCGAGGGACTGTATCTTTGCGATTCGGGAGGGCAGTTTGAATGCGGGACCACGGACATAACCCGCACTGTACCTCTGGGCCCTTGTACGGAGCTTGAAATTGAGGATTATACCTTGGTGCTCAAGGGACATATCGACCTCGCGATGGCGGTGTTCCCGGCAGGAACTCCCGGATGCCGTATAGATGCGCTGGCCCGTGAACCGCTGTGGAAGCACAGGCGAAATTTCGGGCACGGTACGGGGCACGGAGTGGGATTCTGCCTAGGTGTCCACGAAGGGCCTCAGGACATAAGGCAAAATATGAACAGCCAGCCCATTCTGCCCGGAATGATAACTTCAGACGAACCCGGGATCTACCGGGAAGGCCTTTTCGGTGTACGGCACGAGAACCTTCTTCTATGCGTCGGGGCGGGAGAAAACGAATTCGGCTCCTGGCTTCAGTTCGAACCGTTGACAATGTGCCACTTCGACACATCGATCCTTCGCACCGACCTCCTTACCGCAGACGAGACGGAATGGCTGAACGCCTACAACTCCACGGTTTATGAGACGCTCGCTCCTCTCCTCCCCGAGGAAATTGCGGAATGGCTCAGGGTCAAGACTATGGCAATTAGAGCCAACCATTGAAAATCAAATAGTTGGCTCTAAATTCCGTGCCTCGGGCGGGA
>JAKSKJ010000064.1 GCA_024401795.1 Bacteroidales bacterium
AACATTACCGTTCCCAACCGTTGGAGCACTTCGATAGCGGGACGCAAGGATGTGACCATCATCCCACAGACCGAGGGGCAACTCACCAGGGTCTGCGTAGTCGAAGGAGAACGTGTCAGGAAAGGACAAGTGCTCTTCGAGATAGATAACCGTCAGGCCAAAATAGACCTTTCAACTGTCAAATCCGACCTTCTTGCGGCAGAGGCTCAAAGGAACAGCGCAGAGTTGGAATACAGGAGCAACCAGAACCTGTATGCCAAGAACATCATCAGCGAATATATGCTTCAGAAGTCACATAATGACTTGATGCACGCCCAAGCCACTGTAGCACAGGCCAAATCTGCCGTATCGGCAGCTGAGTTGAAGCTGAGTTACTGCACAATCACGTCTCCCGTCGATGGAATAATCGGGAGCCTTCCCTACAACCCCGGAGATTTGGTTTCAACGTTCACCTCACTCACAACCGTTGCCGGAAGTTCCGAAATGTCAGCAAAATTCTCTTTGACAGAAACGCAGATTGAGGAACTCACCAAAGAATACGGCCCTATCGAGAAAGTGATTTCACTCTTTCCGCCCGTCTCCCTCATTCTCAAGGATGGAACGGAGTACGCCCACAAAGGAAAGGTCAATTCCGTATCCGGAGTTGTTGACAACGCCACAGGTTCAGTCACCTGCACCGCTATATTCCCCAACCCCGACGGTCTGCTCTATTCGGGAATCCAGGGCAACGTATCAATGGATTTCGACTACGAGAATGTGATTGTAATCCCGCTGACAGCCGTAGTGAGGCTTCAGGACAAGTCCTTGGTTTACAGGGTTAAGGACAATTGCGCGGAAAGCGTCCTTATCGAAATCGAGGATTTGGGCAACGGCAAGGACGTCGTGGTCCTCGAAGGAATAGCCCCGGGAGACGTCATCGTAGCCAAAGGAGCCGGGAACGTCTATGAAGGGCAGCAGGTGATTTACCCGGAAGAATCATCAGAGAAGAAGAAGTAGCATTATGGCAAAAGGCAATATTTTTGTAAAACGCAAGGTGATGGCGTGCGCCATAGCGATAATCATCTCTATGGTCGGCCTGATATCTCTGGTCACGCTGCCTGTCGAGCAGTATCCGGACATCGCTCCCCCGACTATTATGGTTGTGACCGAGTATCCCGGAGCAGATGCCGCCACCGTGATGAAATCGGTCATAATGCCGTTGGAAGAGGCCATAAACGGAGTACAGAATATGTACTACATTTCAAGTGAAGCCGCATCCAACGGACAGGCAACAATCAATGTCTTCTTCAAGCAGGGCACCGACCCGAATATGGCGGCGGTAAACGTCCAGAACAGCGTTTCAAAAGCGATGGGACTGCTGCCCGCGGAGGTTGCGAAAATCGGTGTCACCGTAGAGAAAAGACAGAACAGTATGCTCCAGATGTCCGCTCTGGTCAGCAGGGATGGCAAATTCGACAATGAGTTCATCAACAATTATCTCGATATAAATGTCAAACCCCGTCTCCAGCGGATTCAGGGCATCGGTTCCGTACAGTTGCTCGGGAACACCTATTCCCTGAGAATATGGATGAAGCCTGACGTTATGGCACAATACAAACTCGTGCCTGACGACATCTTCGCCGCCATCGGGTCACAGAACCTGGTCGCAGCTGCCGGCTCGTTCGGAGACCAGTCTGACAACACGTACAATTATACACTGGAATACAAAGGCCGTCTGACATCGGTTCAGGAATTCGAGAACATTGTGATCAGGGCCAATACCGATGGTCACGTGATGCATCTGAGCGACGTTGCCGATGTCGAACTCGGCTCTCTGTATTACAGTTATTCTTCGTCAGTCGATCAGGAACCCGGAGTCGTTTTCATCATCTACCAGTCTGCAGGAGCCAACGCAACCCAGGTCAATGCCGAGATTTCGGAACTTTACAAGAGTCTCGAAAAGCAGCTCCCTCCCGGGCTGGAATTCACCACGCTCCTCACTTCGGACGACTTTCTTTATGCCGCCATACACAACGTTGTGGAGACCCTCATAATAGCGATTCTGCTCGTCATCCTCGTAGTGTATTTCTTCCTCCAGAATTTCAAGGCGACACTAGTCCCCTCTATATCCATAATCGTATCGCTGCTGGGAACGTTCGCCGTAGTCAAACTGGCAGGATTCTCCCTTAACATCCTCACCCTCTTTGCTTTGGTTCTTGCCATCGGAACCGTGGTGGACGACGCCATCGTGGTCGTGGAGGCGGTGATGGCAAAAATGGAATCGGGATATACCAGTGCACACAAGGCCACAAGGGATGCCCTGAGCGAGGTTTCCGTTGCAGTTATAAGCTGTACTCTCGTCTTTATGGCAGTATTCATTCCCGTGACGTTCATGCCCGGTACTTCAGGAACATTCTTTACGCAATTCGGCATAACCATTGCATCATCCGTCGGTCTGTCCTGCATATGTGCCCTTACCCTCTGCCCTGCGCTCTGTGCTTTACTTATGCAGCCTTCCAAAAAATCGGCCGGGGAAAGAAAAGGACTGAACTACTACACCAAACTGGCTTATGAAGCATCCTACAACGCCATAGCGAAGAAATACAACGGAGCGGTGGGTAAATTCATCAAGAGACCGAAAGTCGCCTGGATACTCCTTGCAGTAACGGCCTTCCTTATGGTTTTCTGTATGAAGATTCTTCCCTCCGGACTCGTTCCACAGGAAGATCAGGGAGTGATTCTCGTTGACGTAGCCGCCCCCGCCGGTTCTACACTCAAGGAGACAGAGTCCATAGTCGGCAAGGTGGAAGACAAACTCAAGGACATTCCCGAAGTCGAGAGCTATGCCAAGATTTCCGGATTCGGAATTATTTCCGGAAACGGTTCAAGTTACGGAACCATCGTCATCAGGCTCAAGAACTGGGATGCTAGAAAGGGTCTGGAGCACAACATCGATATGGTCATCGCAAAACTCTATTATGCCTGTGAAGACATCAAGGAAGCGGTGGTTATGCCGTTCCAGATGCCCCAGATACCCGGTTATGGAAATGCCAACGGTATCGAGCTGCTGCTCGAAGACCTTCAGGGCGGCGATATGTCGGTATTCAATGACGTATCGAACGCTTTCCTCGCGGAACTGCAGAAAAGGCCTGAAATACAGATGGCTGTTTCCACATATTCCGAAAGTTTCCCGAAATACAAGGTTGACGTGAATGCAACCCAGTGCAACCGTTCCGGAATATCCCCCGCCGAAGTGCTCAATACGCTGGGTTCCTATTGTGGCAGCGCGTATGTAGGCAGCTACAACCAATACGGAAAAGTTTACCGCGTAATGGCCAGCGCCTCCCCGGAATACCGCCTTGACCCCGCATCCCTCAACAACATCTTCATCAAGGTGGGAGACAGGATGACTCCGATTGCACAGTTTGTCACACTCAAGCCTGCCGTCGGCTCGGCCATTCAGAAACGTTTCAATCTGTACCAGAGTATCAGCTGTCAGGTGACTCCTGCCCAGGGATATGCTACCGGCGATGCCCTGAAAGCGATAGAGGAAGTCGCATCGCAGCATCTGCCCCAGGGCTACGGCTACGAATTCGGAGGAATGTCACGGGAACTTGAAGCAAACTCAAAGAGCAATGCCACGGTGTTGATATATCTCATCTGCGTGCTCTTGATTTACCTCATCCTCGGATGCCTGTATGAATCCTGGTTCATTCCTTTCGCGGTTCTGCTCTCCGTTCCTTTCGGCCTGATGGGTTCATTCCTGTTCTCCGCCCTGCTCGGACTTGAGAACAACATCTACCTGCAGACAGGTGTGATTATGCTGATCGGACTTCTCGCAAAGACGGCTATTCTTATAACGGAATTTGCCGTTGACAAGCACAAGAACGGAATGTCAGTTACGGAAGCGGCACTCGAGGCCTGCAAGGACAGGCTCCGCCCCATCCTTATGACCGTGTTCACGATGATTGTGGGAATGATTCCCCTTATCATCGAAGGTGGAGCGGGTGCAAACGGAAACCGTTCCCTCGCTATCGGTGTGGTGGGAGGTATGTCAATCGGAATCGTCGCCATTCTCTTTGTGGTACCGGCATTCTACATCATTTTCCAGAAACTGCACGACAAATTCCAAACTGAAGACAATCTTGAAGAAGCATAGAATGAAGACACTTCAATATACGGCACTGCTTTCAGCAGCCATAATAATTTCATCCTGCGGAACATTCAGGAAATACGAAGAAGTGAACAAAATTCCGGAAAATCTTTTCGGAGAAGAAGTTGCAGCATCCGGATTCAGCAACGGAATGACCGAGCCCCTTCCCTGGAAATCATTTTTCACAGACCCTCTGCTGCAGGAACTGATAGACAGCGCCCTTGTGCGCAATCTTGACCTGACGCTCGCAGGAAAGAGAGTGAAGGAAGCCGAAGCGATACTGAATTCCTCTAAATTGGGCTATCTCCCGTCTCTCTCCGTCTCTCCATCATACACAATCACTTCAGGCGGTTCTTACGACATTCCCCTGACCCTCGACTGGGGCGTACAGGGCTTCGGGAGCATCACCAACAGGTTGCGCGAAACCAAGGCGCTGGTCCTTCAGGCATCGGATGAAGAAAACGCTGTGAAGTCAAGACTTGTCGCCGGCGTTGCCGAAGCCTATTTCAACCTGCAGATGCTCGACAGGCAATATGAGATAATCGAATCCACGGAACAGGTCTGGAGCAAACTGCTGGAGACACAGAAAGCATTGATGCAGAACGGACGTACATATTCTACCGCTGTGGACCAGATGGAAGCATCACTGCTGAATGTCAAGATTCAGAAGAGCGACATCCTCAGAGAAATTGAAGATTCCGAGGCATCAATCTGTCTGATGCTCGGAATGGTTCCGGGAGACATCAGAAGAAACCCCTGGGGCGAATATTCGATTCCCGAATCAATCTGCACGGGGCTTCCCGCCCAGTTGCTGGAGAATCGTCCCGACGTGAGGTCTGCAGGGCGCAATGTCGAAGCCGCATACTATGTGACGAATCAGGCCCGTTCAGCAATGTTCCCATCTCTTTCTCTCTCCGGTCTGCTCGGATGGACAAGCCAGGGAAAAGCCATTTCCGATCCTGCCACATTCATCTACAATGCAGTCGCATCTCTCACTCAGCCCATATTTGCCCGCGGAAGGCTCAGGTCCAATCTGGAAGTCAGCAGATTGCGTCAGGAAGAAGCGGCGGAAACTTACACGCAGACAGTACTCAAGGCGGGAAATGACGTCAACAGAGCCCTGAGGGAAATCAATGTATCCAAAGAAAAGGATGCTCTCTACAAGCGTCAGGTGGAAGTGCTCACAAAAGCGTTCAATGCCACGGAGGAACTTATGCACAGCGGCAAGGCCCTCTATCTGGAAGTTCTCATAGCACAGAAAGACCTTCTCGGAGCCAAACTTGGAGAAGCGGTAAACCTGTATAACGGTTCGACAGGACTCATCAACCTGTACGTTTCACTCGGAGGAGGAGTGAAATGACGCCGGATTCTACCACCCCTGAGCGGAAATATTGTGCTCCAGCCCGTCAGGAGTCACAAGCACCGCTCCCACCTCCGACTGGGCCAGGTGGCCGATGATATCGAAAGTCTGGAATTCCTTCCTGAATTTTTCCATCTGGAGGATAGGAATCGTGAAAAGAAGCCTGTAATCTTCCCCGCCGCTCATAGCGGCGGAAACCGGGTCAATGTCAAGCTCTTTTCCCAGTTCGAAACTGCCCCCTTCGAAAGGAATCTTGTCTGCATATACTTTGGCACCCAGTCCGCTGTCCCGCGAAAGCCTCAGAATGGCGTCTGCGAGGCCTCTGTTGATGAAATAACCGAAAGAAGGGTATATCTGTGCGTCTTCCAGCTGACGCAGCGTTCCCGGGGCCAATTCGGGCTTGAGGTAGGCGCCCGCCAGCATCCTGTATTTCTCTATCCTCTTCTGCTCAAGACTCCCGGCATCGAATTTCTGCCTTTCGGCTTCAAGAACCCTCTGCCCCAGATATGCGGCTCCGAGGCTGCCGGAAACGCAGATGAGATCCTTGCTTTGGGCCTTGGAACGCCTCACACAACTCAGTTTGCAGCATCTTCCTCCTGCAGCCATGCTGATGCAGAGTCCGTTTCTGGAAGGTTGCAGGTCGAGACTCAGGCTTTTGTATCCGTGTTCTTTGGCTGCGGAGATTATTCCGCTCCACAATTCCTTCGTCTGCTCAAAATCGAGTTTTGAAGAAATGCCAAGCCTTACCGACAGGGTTTCCGGCTGTGCCATCACCGCGTAGAGTTCGCCCGTCACGGCTACAACGGATTTATATCCCAAATGCTTGAGAGGAAAGTACACCAGATCGAAATCAATGCCCTCCAGCATCGTGACGGTGGATGTCGTCACGGCATCCCCCGCCTTCGCCATAAAGAACAGGGGCTCTCCGAACGGAGTGTAACCGCTGTCCTCGAAAAGCAGCCGGATGGCCTCAACGCGGCCCAAATCTGCAAACGTTGACATTA
>JAKSKJ010000065.1 GCA_024401795.1 Bacteroidales bacterium
CCGCAAAGGATGGAATAAGCCTCGGAAAGAGGGTCGTCCGCTTCATCGAAAAGAACGGCGGCACGGTCATACATTCCGTTGTCGAACAACGCTTTCCCTTTCTGATACGAGGTCTGGGCAAAGGTCTCGAAACAGGCCGCAATAGGGACGGAAAGCAATGCTACCGCAAGAAATTTAAGTTTCATAGCATTCATTGTTACTCTATCATACAAATATACTCAAAATATCGCTATATTTGTAGGGAGCAGAAAGTTATTTTATGAATTCTTTAGTCAAATTCCAAGATGCCGACATCCTCAACGGAGAGTCAACCGTGATATACGGTTTCAATATGGAGATCAACGAAGGGGATTTTGTTTACATAATAGGCAAGGTGGGGTCCGGGAAAACATCCATCATCAGGACTATGATTGCGGAAAATCCGCTCAAAAAGGGCAAAGCCGTCGTATGCGGCTATCAGCTGGAGACGATACGCAAAAGGAATGTCCCCTACCTCCGCAGGTCCATAGGCATCGTTTTTCAGGATTTCCAGCTCCTCACGGACAGGAGTGTGGAGGACAATCTGAAGTTCGTTCTCAAGAACACCGGATGGAAAAACAAGGCCGAAATCGACGAAAGAATTGAAAAGGTGCTCAAAGACGTGGGAATGGAAACCAAGGCGCACAAAATGCCCCATCAGCTCTCCGGCGGAGAGCAGCAGAGAATCGCCGTGGCAAGGGCAATTCTCAACAACCCCAGGCTGATACTGGCCGACGAGCCCACCGGCAACCTCGATTCCGCAACGGCAAACGAGATTATGAACCTTCTCTTCTCCATCAACAGGGAACAGGGAACGGCCGTGGTGATGGTAACCCACAACACCTCCATCTTCGACAACTACCCCGGTCGGGTTTTCATCTGCGCCAACGAAAAATGCATTGAAATAGGCAACGAAGTATTCTGATGACAGTCAAGGCCAGATTCGAAGGGATTCTCGACTATTTTCGCAACAACGTACCGACGGCCGAGTCCGAATTGCATTTCAACAATGCCTATGAACTCCTGGTCGCCGTGATGCTCTCCGCACAATGCACGGACAGGCGCGTGAATACCGTCACCCCCGCCATTTTCGGGAAATATCCCACAGTCCGGGACCTCGCCCGGGCATCGGCCGCAGATATTTTCCCCCTTATAAGAAGCATTTCCTACCCCAACAGCAAGGCGGAACATCTGGCTGCAACAGCACAAAAGATTGTGGCTGAATTCGACGGGGAGATTCCGTCGGACATCGACGCCCTTATGACGTTGCCCGGAGTGGGACGGAAAACCGCCAACGTCGTGGCCAGCATCATCTACAATGAGCCGGTCATCGCCGTGGACACCCACGTTTTCCGCGTCGCACGCAGACTAGGTCTGTCAAAAGGCAATACGCCACGGGCAGTGGAACTCGATTTGGAAAAGCACATCCCGGATGACATCCGCCCCATCGCCCACCACTGGCTCATTCTGCACGGACGGTACATCTGCAAGTCGCAGAAGCCGGATTGCACGCACTGCCCCATCTCCTCTTTCTGCAAGGAGTTTTCAGAGAAATGAGCACAAGGGCATAGCCCAATTCCGCAATTACTTGCAGAACTGGGCCTTGAGAGCTTCTATCTTAGCATCCGCATCATCCCCCTTGGCACCGAAATAGAACTTGATTTTCGGTTCCGTGCCCGAGGGTCTTACAGACACCACATCCCCCGCCTTGCTGAAGAACTGAAGCACGTTGGATTTCGGCTGGCCGGTCTTCTCCGGTTCCAGGTAATCAACAACCTTCACAACCGGGCTTCCACAAAGGTCTTTAGGAGGAGTGTTCCGCAAATCAGCCATCATACGGCTTATTTCCTGAGCGCCCGATATGCCTTTCCGGACAACGCTGACGAGACCTTCCTTCCTATATCCGATTTCCTTGTAGATTCTCTGCATCAGGCCATACAGGGTAAGCCCCTGATCGGCGGCCCAGGCGGCGCACTCGGCGAGCATCATACAACTGACCTGAGCGTCCTTGTCGCGGACATACTGGCCCACGTTGAAGCCGTAGCTCTCCTCTCCGCCGCAAATGAACTCACCATCCTTCTCGTTGGCCTTCACCACTGCGGCGATATACTTGAATCCGGTCAGGACATTATAGATGGGCACGTCGAACTTCCTGCAGATTTCGGCCATCAGTTCCGTCGTCACAATGGTCTTTATCACGTATTTCCCCTTGCCGAGCTTGCCGAGTTCACTCCAGCGCGTAAGGATGTAGTAAGTCAGCAGAGACGCAGTCTGATTGCCGTTGAAAAGCACCATCTTCCCATCATTGTCGCGGACGGCTATGCCCATACGGTCCGCATCCGGATCCGTCGCCATAACAATGTCGGCGCCCGTTTCCTCAGCTTTGGCAATCGCCATTTCAAGAGCCGAATGCTCCTCGGGGTTGGGGGAAATCACCGTCGGGAAATTACCGTCGGAAACATCCTGTTCCGGGACGTGAATAACGTTCCTGAAACCTTTGCGCGCAAGTATTTCCGGCACCAGGCGCACACCGCATCCGTGAAGAGGGGTATATACAATCTTGAGGTCGGAATGACGCTTGCAGGCATCCGGAGAGAGAGACAGGCTCAGAAGGTCGTTCAGGTAGAGTTCATCCACCTCTTTGCCCATAATCTCAATTTCCCCGCACTTCTCCCCTGCCGAGAATTTCACCATCGAAGGGTCCGTTATCTTAGCAACTTCGGCAACTATGTCCACATCGACGGGAGACGTCACCTGACCGCCGTCGGACCAGCTCACCTTGTAGCCGTTGTACTCCTTGGGATTGTGGGATGCCGTAATCATCACACCTGCAACCGCTCCCTTGAGACGCACGGCGTAGCTCATTTCGGGAGTGGGCCTGATGTTGTCGAAAATAAAAACGTGCAGCCCGTTGGCGCTCAGCACATCTGCGGTAATCCGGGCAAACTCCTTGCTATTGTTGCGGGAATCGTAGGAAATCACCACCTTGAGGTCATCCTTCTCTACACCCGGCATCGAATCCGCATTCTTCAGAATATAATTCGCAAGGCCCTGCGTAGCCATACCCACGGTATATTTGTTCATTCTGTTGGTGCCGACACCCATAATTCCGCGAAGTCCTCCCGTGCCGAACTCAAGATTCTTGTAGAATGCATCCTCAAAACCCGCAGGATCGTTGTTGCGAAGTTCCAGAATCTGCATTTTGGTATGCTGGTCGAAGTCTCCGTCCAGCCAACTTTGAGCCACTTGTTTGTAATCTGCCATATCTTTATTATTTTTGAATGCGTTTTGATTTTCAAATTTAGCAAAATTCCACGACTTTTCTAATGAACGCCCCATTTTCTTCAGTCATTCTCCAATGAAAAAGAACGGTTTCGCGGAAATACTGTCCGGCATAAGCAGAACGACAGACAGAAAGGTGGCGGCAAAACTGCCGTCTCTGGCCGGCATACGCATTCCTTCCGGACTTGCCCTGGAGCAATGCTCCTCGGAAGCGGCGGCCCTCCACAAGGCCGTGACAGCCGTCAAACTGGCAAGCGGAAAGAGCGGTCGGGCAGGTGACGCATTGAGGATTGCCGACCTTACAGGAGGTCTGGGCATAGACTGCTGGGCCTTCAGCCGGACATTCGGCAAGGTGCTCTACAACGAGATGAACCCCTCCCTGTCCGAAGCCGTCAGGGAAAACTTCGAAACCCTGGGCATCGGCAACGTGACATTCTGCGGATTTGAAATCCGGCCCGATTCCGATGATTGGAAGAACGCTCTCGCATCCTTCGGGGCTGATATCATTTATCTCGATCCCGCAAGACGGGATGCGGCGGGCAGAAAAGTCTTCCTCATCGAGGATTGCAGTCCCAATGTCCTCGAACTCCTGCCTGCCCTGCTTTGCCTGTCGCCCCTCATTCTGCTCAAGCTCTCCCCTATGGCGGACATAAGCCTCGTGGCGGACAGACTGTCCGGCAGATGCCGCGAAGCGACGGGCAGGAATTGCCTGAAGCAAATTCAGGCAGCAGGCCTCAACGGGGAATGCAAGGAGCTGCTGTGCGTCATCGACAGGGATTGGAACGGCTCCTGCTCAATAGGCGCGACAAAACTTGGCGGCAACGGCGAAATCATATCCGAATTCAGCGTTCTTTCCGACAATCGCGACAAACTGCCTCTGCACATCGCCGGAGAGGACGAACTGTCAGAAGGCAGCACCCTGCTTTGCCCCGATGCCAGCATTTTGAAAGCCGGATTGCAAGACTTCATATGCGAATCGCCGGACATTTCAAAACTGGACAGATTCACCCAGCTCTACCTTTGCAAAGGAGAGATTCCCGAAACCGCGGGCAGTTTCTTTTCCGCCTACAGGATTATCGAGGTTCTCCCCTTCTGTAACCGTTCATTCAAGGATTTGGGCTCCAGATATCCCTCCACGGACGTCACGGCAAGGAACCTTCCCATTTCCAGCGAGGAACTGAAACTCCGCATCTTCGGCAAAAACGCACCCGCAGGCACATCCAACCTGCACATCTGGGGTTTCAGTACACCACACGGGCGCCAGCTTGCCGTATGCGAAAGAATATGCAACAAACAATGATGGAACAATTGTACGACCCGCTGCGCAAGAAGAATGTAGCCGCCACCTCCGAGGAGCGCGTGCGGCAGTGGTTCATCGCGCAACTGCTCGGAAGCGCCAAAGTCCCGGCGCATCTTATGATGAGCGAGACCGGATTCAAATCCGGAGGCAAACAGTACCGCGCCGACATTCTGATTTTCGGAAGGGACGGGCAGCCCCTTGCCATAGTGGAGTGCAAGAGGCCGGAAATTCCCATAACGGAAAGCGTCGCCGAACAGGCTATGAGATACAATGCAGTACTCAGTGTAAAATACATCTTCCTGACCAACGGGACTGCAACCCTGATTTTCAAACGGGATTCCGGCACGTTCCGCCCGATGGACCATTTCCCTTCATTTGAAGAAATGATATGAGCAATTCTCTCACAGACAGTTTCATTTCATATGTCTCCGGCATACGGAGATATTCCCCCCGCACACAGATCATCTATCGGGAGGCACTTGACCGCTTCTTCCTGTGGCTGGATTGCGATTCCGAAAACCCGGAACAGGCCGCAGGCCGCGGCAATATTGCAGAACTGATTACAGGACAGACGATAAGGGCATATGAGGTACACCTGCTGGACGACGAGAAAATGGGAGCAAGAACCACCAACCTGCACCTCAGCATACTCAGCAGCTTCTGCAAATACCTCGTCAAGGAGGGGCTGCTGCAGACAAACCCCGTACGACTGGTCCCCAAACCGAAAAGCGGAAAGCGCCTGCCGGTTTTCTACCGGGAAGAATCGATGGAGGAATACTTCAGACAAACCGAATACTACGTTTCCGATGAATTTCTGGAGGTCATCAGACAGACTGCCGACAAGGAGAACTACAGAAAAATGCTGAACAGACTGATTGTGAGCATACTGTACGGCACCGGAATCCGGCGTTCCGAACTGATTGGCCTCACGCGGGGTTCGGTTGACACGGAAAGGTCCGTCCTGAGGGTAAGGGGAAAAGGAGATAAAGTCAGAGAAATTCCAATGACTTCTTCTTTATTAAAAGAAATATCACTATATTTGATTGCAGTCAGTTCTTTGATATGCTTTGCGCCGACGCTTGAGACGCCGTTGCTGATGACTCCGGATGGAGGAAAGCTCTATCCCGTTTTCGTTGACAGGACTATCAAGGAGGAACTCGGAGATGTGGCGGGCATCACGGGGAGGAAATCCCCTCACGTACTGCGCCATACGATAGCGAGCGAACTTCTCGACAAGGGAGCGGACCTCAATTCCATCAAGGAATTCCTCGGTCACTCATCTTTGGCGGCCACCCAGGTCTATACGCACAGCACCATAGAAAGACTGCAGAAAGTTTATAACAACGCCCATCCACGGGCAAAAAAAGGAGGTAACAATGGAGATTAAACTCAAATCCCTGAAGTTCGACGCAGGTGAGAAGCTCACCGCATTCGTCGAGAAAAAAGTCGCAAGGCTTGAAAAATTCTTCGAAGGAGTCGTCACTGAAGCAGAAGTGACCCTGGAGAACCTGAAAGAGGGCAAACAGGCAAAAATCCACATTCACGTACCCGGCGATGACCTCCTGATTGAGCGCACCGCCGACACATTCGAGAATGCCATAACCGGCTGCGTGGATGCAATGAAAGAAAAGCTCACCCGCGCAAAAGAGAAGAAATTCGAAAACTGATTATATCATTCTTAAAAAGAGGCTGACCAGAAAGTTTTGGCCAGCCTCTTTTTTCATCATTCCTGTAGGAATATCTCTATACACATCTTGAGCGAATCCGTCCAGTACGGCACCTCAACCCCGAAGGTCTCTTTTATCCTGGTCTTGTCGAGCACCGAATAGGCCGGTCTGGTGACGGGGCTCGGGAACTCGGAGGAGTGGCAAGGAAGGACGTTGCAGGCGGTCTG
>JAKSKJ010000066.1 GCA_024401795.1 Bacteroidales bacterium
CGTCAAGGTCGGAGAAGTCAACCCACTCGACGGACGACATCCGGCAGGAGACGGGAGACAAGAGCAGCAATGTCAGAGCCGAAAACCATATAATTCTTTTCATCATAGTCATCAGAATTTATAAGAAACACCGCACTTGACAAGTTCGCTGCCCACAAGGAACAGGTTCCTCGGATTTCTCATGGCGAAAATGCCGCCGAGTTCCGCAAAGCCCCACCAGTGGCCGTTGCCTGCCGTCACCCCGATGAGCCTGAGGTCAGTGGCCAGTCCCGCCCGGGTATGATGCCCGAAGCCGTCCACCTCAGTTCCCCCGTTGAAATCAATGCCGACGGCGATTGCGGAATACAGCCCGACGTGCTCCCTCCTGAAATAGTTGAAACGGGCAAGGGGCATGATGCAGAGGTTGGTGAAATTCTCTTTCCTGCATTCCACCAACTCGTTCCTGCCGTCATAGACATAGGTGTTCCATCCTGTCATTTGAAAGTCCAGAACGGCACCCACACTCAGCCAGGGAAGAATATGGTATGAATACTCCCCTGAAATATGAGGCAGATACCAATAGTCGCGCTTCTCCGGGAAGAGGTAAGCCGATGCGGAGGCATACTGCTTGTGAATCTGGTTGTTCCAAACCAGAGTCTCGAACATCATATCTCCAATGCCAAGCCTGATTTCCTGACGGCACTTCAGACTGTCGGAGCTGATATCCGCAGCGCTCAGGCCCACGCCGAGAACTGTCAGAGCAAAAAAAGACAGAAAAAATCGTTTCATATGACACAAATATAATCAACTTTCATTACATTTGCATTAACGATATTGTTAAACAAAATGGTTAATATGAAAAAATCAATCATTATTCTGATTGCAAGCCTGGTTCCCGTCATAACGGGAGCAGAAGAGTACGGAGAGCCGATGACACTGCAGCAATGCCTCGGATTTTCCCTCGAACACAACGCTTCACTCCAAAAGGACAGACTCGCGATTGAATCAGCCCTTCAGTCCAGAAGGGAGATCATCGGATCGCTGCTGCCTCAGGTCAATGCATCAAGCGGCTTCTCATACAACATCCAGAAAACCACCATCGCCATGCCGAATTTCGTCAATTCGATGATGCCTGAACCGATGCGTGACCCCAATGCCGCGAAGTACATGACTGTAACCATGGGTATGGACCTCAGCGCCAACTGGGGTGTATCTCTCACGCAACAGCTGCTCAATTTCTCGCTTTTCAATGCTGTCGGCATAGCAAAAGCCGCTGAAGAAATGGCCGCTCTCGGGAAAGAAGCCGACACTGATGATGTCATAGTCAAAACGAGCACCTTGTTCTTCAATGCCCAGATCCTGCGATATTCCATTGGTCTGTTCGATGAAAGCATCGCTGTAATGGACAGGCTGGGAGGCATTATGGAAGCCAACAGAGGACTGGGGCTGGTCAGGAATGTGGACGCAGACAGGATTTCCGTCACCAAAACCAATCTGGAGACCGAGAAACTCTCCCTGATTCAGGCTCTTGAAATCCAGAAGAACCTTTTGAAGCTGGAGATGGGGTTTCCGATGACCGATGACATAGAACTGGTACCGGCAGACCTGGACTATATCGAAACCCTTATCTTCGAAGAATCGATAAATGATTACATTATCGAGGAGCAGATTCCCTTCAAGATGCTCAAGAAGCAGCAGACGATGCTGGACCTTCAGCGAAAGTCCGCCATATCGGAGACTCTTCCCATGCTCTCGCTGAGCGCAAACTATTCTCAGAACTATATGGGTGACCATTTCTACGGGGAAACCTTTCACCATTTCCCGATGTCCATGATATCGTTGAACCTCCGCTTCCCCATCTTCAACGGAATGTCGAAGAATGCAAAAATAAAGAAAACGGAAATTGAGATAAAGAAATCCATGAAGGACGAGAACATGCTCGTTCAGTCCCTGACAATGGGCTACAACAATGCCAGGATGCAGATGGACCGGAACCGGAGAAGCATCAATTCTCAAAAACGCAACAAAGAACTGGCAGGGAACGTACTGAAAGTCACGGAAAGCAACTACACAGAGGGAATCTCCACGCTTTCAGACCTGCTCAATGCATCTTCATCAAACATCCAGGCTCAGATGAACTATGTCAACGCACTCAACAACTGCGTCAAAGCCTACATCGACCTTATGAAGGCCAACGGAACAGTGAAGGAAATATTGGAAAACTAAGACACAGATATGAAAAAGACTATTGGAATCATTATTGCGGTAATGGCAGTGGCCGGGATGATCCTCCTGCTCGCCGGCAACAGAAAGAAAATGCAGGAACAGACAATGTCTGTCGCAAAGACAGGTACCGGGGAAGTAGTGACCACCTGCACGGTAACGAAAGAGGATGGAGGACGCAGTTTCACGTCAAACGGCGTGGCGCAGGCCAACAAAGAACTTAATTTCGTTTCGGAAATCAGCGGACGCGTCCAGGAAATCTATGCCGACAAAGGCAGCCGCGTTGCCCAGGGTGCTCCATTGCTGAAGATTGACTCGCAACTCCTGGAAGCCGACTACAAGGCGGCAAAAGCCGCGTACGATGCCCTGAAAAAAGACGAGGAACGATTCACCCGTTCTTTCGAAGCCGGAGGCATCACGAATCAGCAGCTTGACAACATACGCACCCAGCTGGTGGCGGCGGAAAGCCGCCTTACGGTAAGCAAGTGGAAATTGGACAATTCGGTCGTCAAAGCGCCCATTTCAGGTACAGTCAATGCCCGTTTCGTAGAGACCGGCTCGCTCATAGCTCCGAATGTCCCCCTGTTTGAAATAGTGGATGACAGCAGGATAAAGATGACCTGCAACGTTCCGGAATCAAAGGTGCGTCTTATTTCCGTAGGCCAGAAAGTCAAAGCCGCTGATAAAGAGACATATGACAAGACATTCAGCGGAACCGTGAAGAGCATAGGCATCAAGACGGACCGCGGCCTCAACTACCCCGTTGAGATAAGTTTCGACAAGGATCCCGACCTTCACGTGGGGATGTACCTCAAAGCCGTTTTCGACATCTCCGGAGAGCAGGCCGGGTTCCTCATCCCCCGCAAGGCTGTTGTGGGAAGCGTGCTTTCAGCCAATGTCTATGTGGTCGAAAACGGAGTGGCGCAACGCAGGGAAGTCCGGCTTGGAGATATGCTGGAAGACAGAATCGAAATCCTGGAAGGACTTGAGGAAGGAGATGAAGTCATCGTCGCCGGACTTATGAACATAGCGGAAGGGACTCCGGTAACCGTAGTTAACCAATAAGGCCGAGCATTATGAAAATTTCAGATCTGTCAATCAGAAAGCCGATTTATGTAATTGTGCTGTTTCTGGTAATAGGCATTCTGGGCCTGCTGGGATATTCGTCGATGAAGGCGGAATTGATGCCCAAATTCACTCCCCCGTCCCTCAATGTTCAGGTAATATATCCCGGAGCATCACCCACCGAAGTTGAGAGTTCTCTGACAATCAAGTTGGAAGACGTGCTGTCCTCGATGGCCGGAGTCGAGTCAATGCGTTCCTACTCTTTCGAAGGAATGTCCATGGTATTCGTGTCATTCACATACGGAACGAATATAGAGAAAGCCGTCACCGATGCTCAGAACAAGATAAATTCGAAGAAGGCCGAACTTCCGGCCGGGATTCTGGCGCCTATCGTGAACGAAATAAGCGTTGATGCCAAGTCTATCATCACCCTGGCCCTGAGTTCCAACCTGGATGCCGTGGATTTCAGCGACCTCGTCACCAAAGACATCATCCCGGAACTCCAGAGAATACCCGGAATGGCCAAAGTGGAAAGTGTAGGGCGGCATCCGAGGGAAATCCAGGTCAATATGGACATGGCCCTGATGCGTGAACTCGGACTCTCGCCGGTTCAGGTTATGGGTGCGCTTAAAGGAGCGAATCTCGACTTCCCCACCGGAAGCCTCAAAGACGGAAAGACCAATACCGCCATCCGTTTGTCCGGCAAATTGAAAAGCGTGGATGAGATCAGAAGCCTTGTGCTGATGACTATGCCGAACGGCACCCAGATACGCCTCTCCGACATTGCAGATGTAGTGGAGACCGCAGCGGACGTAAACTCCCTCGCCAGGGTAAACGGCAAGGAAGCGATTCTCATTAACATTTTCAAACAGGAGAACGCCAACGCCATTGAGCTGAGCGATGCGGTGAAGGAGTCCGTACACGACCTCGAAACGAAGTATGCGGGCAGCGCTCTGGTCATAGACACGGTGTCCGACACTTCCGATTTCACAAGAGAATCCATCAAATCAGTCCTCGAAGACCTTTTGCTGGCCATTCTGCTTGTTACAATTGTAATTCTGCTGTTCCTTCACAACTGGAGAAACGCACTGATAGTGATGCTTGTCGTTCCGCTCTCCCTCATAGGAACGTTCATCGGCATGAAGCTGTTCAATTTCACATTGAACCTCATGTCACTGCTCGGTCTGTCCGTGGTGATAGGAGTTCTGGTGGATGATGCCATAGTCGTGATCGAGAATGTCTGCCGCCATATGGAGATGGGGAAATCCGCATTGCAGGCCACGAAGGATTCGATGCAGGAAATAGGTTTCACCGTCATATCCGTCACCGTTGTACTCGTGATTGTTTTCCTGCCTATCGCATTGACAAACAGTCTTGTTTCCGATATTCTGCGGCAATTCTGCGGAGTCATCATCTTCGCCATTCTCTTCAGTCTCCTGTCTGCGCTCACCCTCGTTCCACTGCTCACTTCACGGTTCGGAAAGATGGATGTAATCGATACGGACACAGTCTGGGGGAAAGTGATGTCCGGATTTGAAAAACTGGTGGAAAGTTTCAGCAATATGGTTTCCGGCATACTGAAAAAGGCTCTGTCGCATAAACGCATGGTAGGCATCATCGTCATCGCCCTTACCGTGATGATATGCGCGCTCTTCCCCATGGGCTTCATCGGCTTCGAATTCATGCCCAAGGTTGACCAGAGCGAGTTCGCGGTAATGCTTGAAATGCCCAAGGACATCTCCATCGAAGAATCCTCCCTGATGGTCGCAAAGGCGGAAGCCTGGTTGCTCGAACAGAAGGAAATCACCGAAGTCGTGTCTATGATTGGTCTCACCAACAGCAGCACCGAGAACAATCAGGGCACGCCGTATCTCGCCGAACTGAAATGCAGGATGGTCCCGCCATCGGAACGCGACAAATCCGTCCATTTCTACATTTCCGGACTCAGGAGGGATCTGACGGATTACCTTGTAGATGCCAAAGTGCAGGTGATGGCCGCATCTCTTCATGGATCCGGCAACAGTGCCGATGTGGAATACGTCATATCCGGCAGCAAGGCGGATTCTGTCGCGCTGTTCGGAGAATACGCCCTCGCAGCCATGAGAAGCATCCCGGGCACTCTTCAGCAACAGCTCTCTTCCGGCAGCGGAAGACCGGAAGTGGAAATCAGCGTGGACAGGGAGAAGATGTCCGCACTGGGTCTTTCCCTCGACAACGTGGGGATGACCTTGCAGATGGCATTCCAGGGCAACACAACCATGAAGTTCGTCAGGGACGACAATGAATACAACATAAACCTCAGGGCGGACAATTTCTACCGCGACAATATAGATGACGTGAGCAGCCTCACGTTCATCAACCAGCAGGGCAGCAGAATCACTCTCGACCAGTTCGCGGAAGTGCGCATCGGTACAGGTCCCAACAGACTGGAAAGATACAACAGGAATTCATCCGTCACCATCAGCGCCAACGTGGTCGGCATTTCAGCCGGTGAGGCCTCCTCTCAGTTCCTTGACAAGGTAAGCGGGAAAGCCGGAATGATGGGAATAAGCGTGGCGACTGTCGGAAACATGAAGTCAATGATGGATTCCATGAGCGTTTTTGCCATAGCGATACTCCTCTCCATTGTTCTGATGTACCTCGCACTGGTTCTGCTTTACAACAACTGGGCGGATCCTCTGGTGGTGATGTTCTCCATCCCCTTCTCCATTCTCGGAGCGATTCTGGCACTTGCGCTTTCCGCAACGTCCCTTAATATCTATGCCATGCTGGGACTGGTGATGCTTATCGGACTTGTGGCAAAGAACGCCATCCTGCTGGTGGACTTCGCCAACGAAAGAAGGCGCGAAGGGATGGATGTCGACACAGCCCTTGTGGAAGCCGTCAGACTACGGACCAGGCCCATCCTGATGACAGCACTGTCAACCATAATTGGAATGATTCCCGTTGCCGTGGCTTCCGGTTCCAGCGCCGAGTTGAGGAATGGCATAGGCTGGGTCATCATCGGGGGCATGGCTCTGTCCACATTGCTCACTTTGATTGTCGTTCCGGTAGTTTACAGGATTTTCCACAGAAAATAATTGTATATTTGCAGTAATGACAAAGGAAGAGGAAATACTCAAGGCGGCTGAAGAAGAATTCT
>JAKSKJ010000067.1 GCA_024401795.1 Bacteroidales bacterium
CTATTGTTTTATCCGGTTCTTTATTGGAAATGGCGGACTATTGGCCGAACATCCTGATTGCGCCGAAAACTCCGAGCGAGGCTGTCAGCATTATGATACCGGCAAGTATGACTCCGCACATCACATAAAGGACGCTCTTGCGGAAATCCAGATTGAGGAAACTTGCGGCCAGAGTCCCGGTCCACGCTCCCGTGCCGGGCAACGGTATGCCTACAAACAGCATAAGGGCGATGTAAACGCCCCTTCCGGACTTGGCCTGCAGTTTTGCCCCTCCTTTCTCTCCTTTTTCCAGACACCAGGTAAAGAATCCGCCGATAATCTTCTTGTCCTTTCCCCATTCAAGGACTTTTCTTGCGAAAAGGAAGATAAAAGGAACGGGGAGCATATTGCCCACAACTGCAACAATATACGAAGGAACCATAGGCAGATTGAATCCGACTGCATAAGGGATGGCTCCTCTGAGTTCAATCAGGGGAACCATTGATATGAGGAATACTATGAAATATTTCATCATCTTCTCCGGTAGTTGAAATTTATAAATTCTTAAGGTATTTATCTATAGCTCGGGCGGCGGTACGACCCGCTCCCATAGCCAGAATCACGGTGGCCGCACCCGTGACGGCATCTCCTCCGGCAAAGACTCCGGGGCGCGTGGTAGCGCCTGACTCATCAGCCACGAGGCAACCGCGCCTTGTTGTCTCAAGGCCTCCGGTAGTGCTGGAAATCAAAGGATTGGGAGAAGTGCCGAGAGACATTATTACAGTCTCCGTGGGAATCTCGAACTCGGAACCGGGCACAGGTACCGGTGAACGGCGTCCGCTCTCGTCGGGTTCTCCCAGTTCCATTCTTATACATCTGAGAGCGCGAACCCATCCTTTTTCGTCCCCAAGCACCTCGACGGGGTTGGTAAGCATATCGAACACTATCCCCTCCTGTTCAGCGTGATGGACTTCCTCGCGGCGGGCAGGAAGCTCAGCCTCGGTACGTCTGTAAACGATGTGCACCTCCGCACCGAGCCGCAATGCCGTTCTGGCAGCATCCATTGCCACATTCCCGCCTCCTACAACGCAGACCTTCCTTCCGGCACGGATAGGGGTGAGATAATCCGGGCGGAACGCCTTCATCAGGTTGTTCCTGGTGAGAAACTCGTTAGCCGAGAATACCCCGCACAGATTTTCGCCCGGAATCCCCATAAATTTGGGAAGACCGGCTCCAGAGCCGACGAACACAGCCTTGAAACCTTCTTTATCCATCAGCTGGTCGATGGTAACAGTCTTGCCTACAACCACATCTGTCTCTATCCTCACTCCCAGTGCGGCAACCCTGTCCAGCTCCCGCGCCAGAACGGTATCCTTGGGAAGACGGAACTCGGGGATGCCATACTGCAATACTCCCCCGGACTTGTGAAGAGCCTCGAATATCGTTACCCCATAACCCCATTTCGCCAAATCGGAAGCACAAGCCAGTCCGGCAGGACCTGAACCTATCACGGCAACCTTCATTCCGTTCGACGGCGCTTTTTCAACCTTGGGTTCGGAAGCATAGTCTGCAACGAAACGCTCCAACTTTCCTATGGCTACCGGTTCGGATTTGACTCCGAGAATGCAACTTCCCTCGCATTGAGTCTCCTGCGGGCAAACGCGCCCGCAAACCGCAGGAAGCGATGAATCGAGCGCAATCACGGCCGCGGCCCCGTCAACGTCGCCGGATGCAAGCTTCTCTATGAAATCAGGAATCCGCACACCCACGGGACAGGCGCTCATACAACGCGGATTCTTGCAATGAAGACATCTTGAAGCCTCCAGCATGGCCTCTTCCCTGTTGTATCCGTAACTGACCTCCTCGAAATTGGTCGCCCGGACCTTTGGGTCCTGTTCGCGGACCGGAACTCTGGATATTCTTTCTGCCATTATTTTCCCCTCCCTATTCTGCATACGTGATGCTCCATCGCCTCCGCCTCCTCCTGTTTGTATTGTCCCTGGCGTCGCATAGCCTCGTCGAAATCCACCTCATACCCGTCAAACTCGGGCCCTTCAACGCAGGCAAAACGCACCTTGCCGCCCACCGTGACCCTGCACGCGCCGCACATTCCCGTACCATCCACCATAAGGGAATTGAGCGATACGGTAATGGGGATACCCAGCTTGCGGCAAGTTAAGGTAGAGAATTTCATCATAATCATCGGCCCGATTGCAACGGCCCGGGTGTAATGCTCCCCTTCTGCCACGAGTTTCTCGAGCATAGCCGTTCCGACGCCGTGGAATCCCTCGGAACCGTCGTCAGTGCAAATGTAGAGATTGTCGCATACGTGGCGGAATTCGTCGGTGTAGATCAGCAAGTCACGGGTACGCGCTCCTACAATCACGTCAACTGCGGCGCCGTGTTCGTGAAGCCACTTGACCTGGGGATACACGGGCGCTGTCCCCACTCCTCCGGCAATGAAGATATAATGCCGGCCCGCAAGTTCTTCGGAAGAGCATTTCACGAAATCGGAAGCGAGTCCCAAAGGGCCGACAACATCGGCGAAAGACTCTCCCGGCTCAAAAGAAATGATATCTGACGAAGATGCACCTATTTTCTGGGTAACGATGGTGACTGTTCCCTCTTCCGCATCATAATCGCTGATAGTCAAAGGAATGCGTTCCCCTTTCTCGTCCGCGCGGACAATCAGAAACTGCCCCGGCCGCGCAGCGGAAGCCACACGGGGAGCACTGACCTTCATCCGGCATATATTCGGAGTCAGCATCTCTTTGGATAGAATCTCAAACATATTATCTTATCTTCTGTAAAATGTCTGTTATAGCCTGAAATACAGCAGCCTGAGCGGTTTCTTCACCTTCTTTCGGCCTCACTGTCAGGTCGAAACAATTGCGGACATCGTGTATGCCGACCTTGAACACAGCGGTACTGCACACCACGGCGTAAGTCTCGTCCATACAGCGTTCGGGCAGCAGGGAAATGAACAGTTCCTCAACTGTACGAAGATCCCTGTCCTTTCTTGAGAGAAGATGCGGCTTTATGCCACGTTTGCCGAAAAAGGCATTGATTTCATCGTCCAGGGCACTGTCCCCTTCCACACGCAATACCGCCGCTGAGCTTATCCTTGCAAGAGGCATAAGCCCCGTGGGCACCTTGCTGCGATGGAACGGCAGCAGAAAAAACCGGAGGAATGTTCTTAAAAAATTCATCGGCGATTCTCTGACATCAAAGCTCTTATTTCCATTTTGGCATCCCTCCAGCGCGGAATGTCAATCTTGGTCCCTATAACCTCCACAACTTTGGCGGCTATGATGGAGCCGACTTCTCCGCAAACTTTCAGAGGCATACCTTCCGAATGGGCATACAGAAAACCTGCGGCGTAAGTGTCACCCGCCCCTGTCGCATCGATGGTAGCTGCAGGCCAGGCGGGGATACAGTATTTCTCACTGCCGGACTTGACCCAACTGCCGTCCTTACCGACCTTCACCACGGCAATGCCGCAGCGCCCTGAAATGTCGTCCAGTGCCGCTTCCGGGTCGGTCTCCTTCGTGAAAGCACGCGCCTCCGTGTCATTGGCAAAAACAATGTCCACATAGTTGTCCACGATGTCGTGAAGGAAAGCATTATTGCTCTCAACCACGTTATAAGAAGCCATATCCAGCGATATGATGCAGCCCGCCGCTTTGGCCAATTCAACCGCCCTGCGTATCAGAGCCTGATTCTGCACCAGATATCCCTCGATATGGAAATAGTCATAACCCACGAAATACTCCGGTTTGAGGTCTTCCGGGACGAGGTCGAGAGCCGCGCCCAGATAGACGGCAAAAGTACGCTCGGCATTGCCTCCGCTCACGAAGACCATCGAACGTCCGCTCGAATGACGGCCCTTGAAAAGCATGGTCTTGACGCCGTACTGTTCCTGGTCGCTTTTGAACAGCAGCCCCAGTTCGTCATCACCGATCTTGCCTATGAAACTGGCCTCCATCCCGAATATGGCGGAACAGACTATTGTGTTGGCCGCGCTGCCTCCTGCCACATACTTGACTCCGAGCGGCTTGAGAGCGGACCAAATCTTGTCTCCCGTTTCCATATCAACGTGCTGCATACTGCCTTTCGGCAGATGGTACTGATTCAGAAGACCGTCATCCGGCAATACAGCCAGTATGTCAGTCAAGGCATTTCCGATTCCGAGGATTGATTTCATAACTTACAAAAATAATAAAATAATATCGTAAATTTGCAGGCTATGGGTCCTAAAGGAAAGAACATAATCAAATACTCGCTGACAACCGTACTGGCCGCCGCGCTAGTGTGGCTTGCATTCCGAAAACTGGACTGGAGCGACTTTCTGGATGGACTCAGGCGCACCAGATGGGCCTTCGTCGTGCTGTTCGCAGCCGCATCCGTACTCGCTCTGGTTTTCAGGACACTCCGCTGGAAACTGCTTTTGAATCCCGTTGACCCTAAGGCCGGACGGCTTCAGATATGGGATGCCAACAACGTGAGCAATCTCGCCAACATCGCGCTCCCGGGCTCCGGAGAGTTTATCCGATGCGGCTACCTCAGTTCAAAGAGAGCCCCATACCAGAAAGTCCTCGGCACAATCGTGTCGGAGCGTTTCTGCGACGTTCTGGCAATAGCGCTTCTTTTCATTGCGGCACTGGCCTTCAATTTGGAACGCTTCGGTTCATTCTTCAACGAACAGATTTGGCTGCCGTTGAGCGGACGGCTCGGCTCCGCACTGTGGTACATCCTGGCCGCAGGACTGGCTTTCACCTCCCTTATGGTATGGGCCATTTTCCATTTCAGCGACCGCAGCGCATTTTGTGGCAAACTGGCAGGCGCTCTCCGGGGGTTATGGCAGGGTTTCGCCAGCTTCACCCTGATGGACAGGAAACTGCTGTTCATCACCTACACGGTCATCATCTGGATTATGTACGTCCTTATGAGTTACGCCATTATTCTGGCACTGCCGGAATTGAGCGGTCTCGGCTTCATCGATGCACTGTTCATCTCGGCCGTAGGCAACATTGCTTCCGTCATTCCGGTCCCCGGTGGAATCGGAGCCTACCATTACCTCGTAGCCCTCAGCCTGTCAAGTCTTTACGCCGCCAGCTGGGAGACCGGCATCCTGTTCGCCACTCTCAGCCACGAACTCCACGCGGCAATCATAATAATCCTGGGAATAATCTCATATTCCCGCCTGACACTCCGCAGACACAAATGAAACTGACCATCCCCAAAGACTACCGTGACCTCCTGGAAGGCGTCGAGAACACGGAAAAGGCCATCAAGGCCGTAAAGGATATGTTCCAGAACAATCTTTCCGCACAGTTGGCGCTGCTGCGCGTCACGGCACCTATGGTCGTGCTGTCCGGCACCGGTCTGAACGACGACCTCAACGGAGTGGAACGGCCCGTATCCTTCCCCATCAAGTCTATGCGGGAACAGAAGGCGGAGGTCGTCCATTCGCTGGCGAAATGGAAAAGGGTGAAACTGGCCGAAATGGGGGTCAAGGCAGGACGGGGCATCTACACCGACATGAACGCACTGCGCCCGGATGAGGAACTGGACAACATCCACTCCATCTACGTGGACCAGTGGGATTGGGAGAAGGTCATATACAGGGAGGACAGGAATCCCGAATTCCTGAAGGCCACGGTACGCAGAATCTACGAGGCCATCAAGGTCACGGAAAACAAACTCTACGTGGAATTTCCGCAGATTGCTCCGGAGTTGCCGGAGACCATACACTTCATTAGTTCGCAGGAACTGCTCGACCTTTACCCCGAACTCGATGCGAAAGGGAGGGAAGACGCGGTAACCCGCCGTTACGGTGCGGTTTTCATAATCGGGATAGGTGACGTTCTTTCGGACGGCAAGGCGCACGACGGGCGGGCGGCGGATTACGATGACTGGACACTCAACGGGGACCTCCTGCTATGGGACAACGTGTTGGGGCACGCCCTGGAGATTTCCAGCATGGGAATAAGGGTTGACGGGAACGCCCTGCTCAGGCAATTGGAAATCAAGGGAGAGGAATGGAAGAAAGAACTGTCCTACCACAAAAAACTTCTGGCCGGGGAGCTCCCCTACACCATTGGCGGGGGTATCGGACAATCCAGACTCTGTATGTTCCTGCTCCGGAAAGCACACATAGGTGAAATCCAGAGCAGCATTTGGCCGGACGAGATGCGGGAGCAATGCGCAGAGGCCGGAATTATCCTTGTATAATCAAGTAAATTGACTATATTTGCAATCCTTTTGGGAAGGTTCGGTTCCGTAGCTCAGTTGGATAGAGCAACAGCCTTCTAAGCTGTGGGTC
>JAKSKJ010000068.1 GCA_024401795.1 Bacteroidales bacterium
GTTATTCGGATTTCTTGGTTTTGACGTACTCGGCGTTGAGTCCGGCGAGGATGTCGTCGGTAATGTCGAGACTTGCGTCACCGGTAACTACGGGGGCGGGAAGGATGCTTCCCTGGCTGGCGATAATCATTGCATAGCCTTTCTCCTCGTTGTACTTGTCGATGAAAGTCTTGATGGCATCGGCAATCTGGTTCATCATAACCTGCTGCTCTTCAGCGATTTCCTGCTGCTTCTGGCCGGCATAGTTCTGGAAGTTGACCTGATCCTGCTGGAGTTTCTCCTGTTGTGCCTGAGCTACGGAACTTACAAGAAGACCCTTGTTGATTTTGTCCTGGAAGGTCTTGATGTCCCTTTCGAGTTTGGAACCTCTGCGGTTGACCTCTTCGGTGATGCTCTGCGCCTTTGTCTCCACTACCGAGCGGAGATCGTTGGCCATATCATACTCCTCAAGCACCCTGTCCAGATCGAAATATACGATGGAACCTGACGCGATTGTTGTTTCGCTTGCTTCTTTTGTGTTTTCTCCGGCTTTCCGGTCGCATCCGGAAGCGATTGTTGCGATTGCGCAGAGTGCTGCGAAAACGCTGATTGCATTGATGATTCTTTTCATTTTATTGTCTGAATTATTAATTCATAAAAACGCATATTCCGCAAAGTTAATCAAAAATTTCTAATCTCGTAGAGATATGCGGCTATAGTTTTCTCAAGGCCGTCATATAGCGCATCGCAGATGATGGCGTGGCCTATCGAGACTTCGTCTGTCCAGGGTATGTTGCCTATAAAATACCTCAGGTTCTGCTGATTGAGGTCGTGGCCGGCATTGAGCCCGAGACCGCATTCTCTGGCCGCCTCGGCTGTCCGGAGGTAATCCGCAATCGCCGCTTCGGGATTGGAAGGATAGGCTTCCGCATACATTGCCGTGTAAAGTTCCACCCTGTCGGCTCCGCACTCTGCGGCACCTTCCGCCATACGCGGGTCCGGATTGATGAAGATGGACGTGCGTATGCCGCAGGACTTGAACCCGGCGCAGACTTCACGCAGGAAATCCCTGTTTCCAATGGTGTCCCATCCGCAGTTTGAGGTTATGGCGTCAACTGCATCCGGCACGAGCGTGACCTGGTCGGGCCTCACTTCCATCACAAGTTCACGGAATTTGTCGATAGGATTGCCTTCGATGTTGAACTCCGTGCGGATCAGTGGCCTGATGGCCCTTACGTCAGAGTAGCGTATGTGCCTTTCGTCCGGTCTGGGATGGACGGTGATGCCCTCTGCGCCGAAATTCTCGCAGTCGATGGCGGCTTTCACGACGTCGGGAAGATTCCCGCCGCGGGCGTTCCGGAGGGTTGCTATCTTGTTGATGTTGACGCTGAGCCTTGTCATAACTCGCAAAAGTAATCAAATCCGTGCAATTATTCTAAATAATTGTGTTAAATTTGGAGGCTTTTATGAAAATCGCCTATTACATAAAGAAATCATCCCTCAAGGAGGATAGCAGGATTGCGGAGGTTGTCCGCGGGCTTGAAGAGCGTGGCGCGCAGTTGAGATGTCTCGCTTCCCCCGAAGAACTCGACCCATCAGCCGATATGCTCCTGAGCTTCGGAGGGGATGGTACGTTCCTGTCGGCGGCTGTTGCCGCACACCGTTGCGGAGTGCCTGTTCTCGGCATCAATCTGGGGCGGATGGGCTTTCTGGCCGGTGCCGGTCTTGCCGGTCTTGCCGGCCTCCCGGAGCATATTCTGGCCCGAGAATACAGGATTGAGGAGCGCCAGATGCTGTGCGCTTCCGGCCATTTTGCCTTGAACGAAGTGTCTTTCTGCCGGGTGGGAGCCTACACCGTCGGAGTGGATGTGGAGATAGACGGCAACGCCCTGCCTACCTATTGGGCTGACGGACTGCTTGTTGCAACCACGTCCGGATCCACGGCCTACAATCTGAGCGTCGGGGGACCTATCTGTATGCCGGGCTCCAGAGTCTTTGTGATATCTCCCATAGCCCCGCACAACTTGGGCGTGAGGCCGCTGGTGATTCCGGACAGTTCGAAGGTGCGCCTGACGGTAAAGTCGAGATGCGGCAAGGCCGTGTTCTCCTGCGACAACAGGGTCACGGAGGTTGCTGACGGCTTCTCCGTTGACGTAAGTCTGGCGGAAAAGCCTCTGAAATGCGTTACGATGGGCAACTCAAATTTCATAGATGCCCTCAGAAACCGCTTTTTCTGGGGACAGGACGTAAGAAACACCACGGAACAGTGAAATTATGGAGAAATTGAACAAGATACCGGAGCACGTGTCCATCATTATGGACGGAAACGGAAGATGGGCCAGGGAGCGCGGCAAGGAACGCGTGAACGGCCATTTTGAAGGAGTGGAAAGTGTCAGGGCCGTCACCGAATCCTGCATTGAACTGGGGGTGCGTTATCTGTCTCTGTTCGCCTTCTCCGAAGAGAACTGGGGAAGGCCCGATGCCGAGGTGCAGGCGCTGATGTCCCTCATGGCCAGGGCCGCGCGGAACGAACTCCCTGTATTTATGGAGCATGGAGTGCGTTTCGTCGTTTTGGGCAACAGGGAAAGGCTTGGAACCGAGCTTAACGATACTATAGACGAGGTGTCTTCCCTGACGGCCGGCAACGACAGGTTGGTGTTCATCCTGTTCATCAGTTACAGCGGGAAATGGGACATAGACCAGGCCGCCAGACGTATGGCGGAGGCTGGAGCGGACTCCATAGAGCCGTTCCTTGTGACGGCCGGCATCCCGGACCCCGATCTCATAATCCGCACTTCCGGAGAAAAACGGCTCAGCAATTTCCTTCTCTGGCAGGCCGCATATTCCGAATTTGTTTTCGTGGACACGCTTTGGCCCGATTTTAGAAAGGATTGTTTCCGTGCGGCGCTCGAAGAATTCGCTTCGCGTGACAGGCGTTTCGGAAAAATCAAATAAAAGGCGTATATTTGCAGACTTTCAAATGAGTAACACGGTAAAACGGTTGGTATTGTTGTTGGGCGTAATCCTTTCGCCCGTCGGCGCATTCCCGCAGGAGAATGTCGTCAGCATAGACTACAACCGTCCGCAGAAGTACATAGTGGCCGGGGTGAACGTCGAGGGCAACACCTATTTCACCGAATCTCAGATTATCCAGCAGACCGGTCTCGAAAAGGGAATGGAACTGACAGTCCCCGGTGAGGATGTTTCCAACATTGTCAGGAGGTTGTGGCTCCAGCGCAAATTCGAAGATATCGCCTTTTCCATCGACAGCCTGACTGCAGGCGGAGATTCCGCATATTTCAAGATTACAGTTATGGAGAGGCCGCGAGTGTCCAGCTGGACGTTCACCGGCGTGAAGACCGGCGACAAGAAGGAATTGATGGACAGGCTGCATCTGCGCAGGGGTGGGGAGTTTTCCGAGTATGTGGAGAAGACTTCCATCGATATCATCAAGCGCTATTTCGCGGAGAAAGGTTTCCTGAAGACGGAGGTTAAGGCGGAAGTGCAGAAGGACACCGTCGTCCGGAGGGCTGTCAAGGTGAATTTCGCCGTCAACAAGGGCGAAAAGATACGCATCAAGACCATAAACTTCATAGGCAACGACCACGTCAAGGAATTCAAGCTTGCGCGGTCGATGAAGAAGACGAAGTCCAGCAAGTGGTATAACCTCTTCAGCAGCAAGAAGTTCGTCGAGAAGGAGTACCCCAACGACAAGAAGGAGCTCCTGAGTAAGTTCAACGAAGCCGGATACAGGGATGCGCGCATCGTCAAGGACTCGATATATTACGTTGACGACAAGCATCTCGGCATCGACATCACCGTGGAGGAGGGAAACAAATATTATTTCAGGGATCTGAGCTGGACCGGAAATTCCGTATTCACCACCGATGGTCTGAACGAGATAATGGCCTTGAAGAAGGGAGACGTTTATGATATGGTCTCGATGAACAAGCGCCTGTATGGCGGCGGCAAGCAGAATGAGTATGACGTGTCCAAGCTTTACAGGGACCACGGCTACCTGTTCTTCAACGTCACTCCGGTTGAGACCAATATCCAGAACGACTCCGTGGACGTTGAATTCCGCATTTCCGAAGGCAAGCCCGCAACGCTCAACAAGATTATCATCAACGGCAATGACCTCACCAACGAAAAGGTTGTCCGCCGTCAGGTGTTCACCCGTCCGGGCTATCTCTTCAGCCAGACCGACTTCGAGCGTTCCATCAGGGAAATCGCGTCCCTGGGCCAGTTCGACCCGGAGGCCATTTCCGACCCGTCCACCGGATATTCAATCATCCCCAACCAGGCGAACAACACCGTTGACATCATTTATAACGTTACCGAAAAACCTTCCAGCCAGCTTGAACTTTCGGGAGGTTGGGGAGGCAACACCTTCGTCGCCACCGTGGGCGTAAGCTTCAACAACTTCTCCACGCACAGGTTCCTGGACAAGAGTGCCTGGCGTCCCGTACCTCTGGGAGATGCGCAGAATCTTGCCTTCCGTTTCCAGACCAACGGCACCTACTACACCGCACTGACCGCAAGTTTCACAGAACCCTGGCTTACCGGAAAGAAGCCGACTTCCCTGAACCTTTCGGCCTACTACACAAGGCAGACCAATTCTTATCTGGCACTCAACATCCTCAGCAACGACAGGCAGATGGAAGTCTATGGCTTCTCCGCCTCCATCGGTACCCGCCTCAAGTGGCCGGACAACTACTTCGTGCTCTACAACGGACTCAGCTGGCAGACCTACAAGCTGACCAACTGGTTCTCCGGATATTTCATCTTCGCCGACGGCACATCCAACAACATCAATTACTCGCTGAGTCTGGTGCGCAACTCCTCTGACCAGCAGATTTATCCCCGTTCGGGGTCGGAGTTCTCGCTGTCGTTGCAGCTGACGCCTCCTTTCTCCCTCTTCAGGAAACATACTTACGATGCTGAGGGGAACAAGGTGCCCGTGGCCAGCTGGAGGGATATCGACTACGACGCCTACGATGAAAATACGGGCAAGTTCCTGTGGTCCGCCCAGAACCGTTACAGGTGGATAGAGTACCACAAGTGGAAGTTCTCGGCGACCAACTACACCAAGATTATAGGTGACCTCGTCCTGATGACAAGGGCACAGTTCGGATACCTCGGATATTATAACCGCAATTGGGGATATTCCCCGTTCGAAGGTTTCCTTGTGGGCGGTGACGGTATGTCCGGCTACAATTCATACGGCTCCGAGGTGATATCCCTGAGAGGATACGAAAACTACTCGCTCACGCCGTACCAGTTCACTCAGTACAATGCCGAGGCGGGCAACTACGCTTATGCCGGCAACGTGTACGACAAGTTCACCGTCGAGTTGCGATACCCCGTGATTCTGCAGCCTTCATCCACGATTTATGCTCTGGCATTCCTTGAGGGAGGCAACTGCTGGTCGGATATCAGATATTTCAATCCTTTCCAGATCAAGAGAAGCGCCGGTGTGGGCGTCAGGATTTTCCTCCCGATGGTCGGACTCCTCGGCGTTGACTGGGGATACGGATTCGATGATGCGGCAAAGGGTGGAAGCCAGTTCCACTTCGTAATAGGACAACAATTCTAAACAATAAACAGCAATATGAAAAAGATTCTTTTAATCGCCGTAGCGGCTTTTGTATCTTTCAGTGCTTTCGCACAGCCCAAATTCGCTCACGTCAATATGAACGAACTTGTGCAGCTTATGCCCGAAATGGACCAGGCGCGCAAGGTGATGGACACCTCCGGCAAGGAGGCTCAGGAGACATACCAGTCAATGGTAGCGGAGTTCAATGCCAAATACCAGAGCTACGAACAGGTAGCCGCCACCGCCTCCCAGGCAATCCGTGAGGCAAAGGAGAAGGAATTGACCGATATGCAGCAGCGCATCGGTGAGTTCCAGCAGACTATCCAGGCCGAGCTTCAGCAGAAGCAGCAGGAACTTATGGCGCCTATCGCCGAGAAGGCCCAGAAGACAGTCAACGATATTGCCAAGGCTAACGGCTATATCTATGTGTTTGACGTCGTTTCCGTCCTTTATGTGGATGCCGCCCAGAGTACCGACATCACAGCCCAGGCCCGCAAGGCCCTCAACATCCCCGATGACAGGACACTTGAATCCCTGGCACAGGAACTGCAGGCCGCTCAGCAGGC
>JAKSKJ010000069.1 GCA_024401795.1 Bacteroidales bacterium
AATCTGTAAATAATGGAGGAAAGGGCAATGAGTAAGTTAGGATTGATAACAAAGGGTTTCATAAAGGAAAACCCCACCTTTGTGCTGGTGCTGGGAATGTGCCCCACACTTGCCACCACCACCTCGGCAATGAACGGTCTGGAAATGGGACTCGCCACAATGTTTGTGCTGATTCTGAGCAACATTGTGATTTCCCTCGTTGCTCCCGTCGTCCCGGACAAGGTTCACATTCCAGTGTATATAGTCGTGATTGCGACCTTCGTGACGGTGCTCCAGCTTCTGATGCAGGCCTATGTGCCCGACGTGTACAAGACCCTCGGTCTGTTCATCCCGCTCATCGTGGTCAACTGCATAGTTCTGGGCAGGGCTGAGGCATTCGCCAACAAGAATTCCGTGCTCGACTCCGCTCTTGACGGCATCGGCATCGGCATCGGTTTCACCCTGTCACTCACCGTGATAGGCCTCATCCGCGAGATACTCGGAAGCGGCAGCGCCTTCGGCTTCAAATTCATCCCCGGCGACGGTATTCTGGCTTTCGTAATGGCTCCGGGAGCATTCCTGGTGCTTGGTTTCCTGATGGTGCTTTTCAATAAACTTGCAAAGAAGTAAGAATATGGCTGAGTTCTTTCTTATCATAATATCCGCGATATTCGTCAACAATATCGTGCTGGCGCAGTTCCTCGGAATCTGCCCCTTCCTCGGTGTGTCCAACAAGCTCGGCACCGCTACCGGAATGTCCGGAGCAGTATGCTTCGTGATAACCCTGGCCACTGTGGTGACCTATCTTGTCAATCAGTATCTTCTGGTGCCTTTCAAACTCGAGTTCCTGCAGACCATAGCCTTCATTCTCGTGATTGCGGCTCTGGTCCAGCTTGTGGAGATTGTGCTGAAAAAAATCAGCCCTTCACTCTATCAGGCCCTCGGCATTTTCCTGCCGCTTATCACCACCAACTGTGCCGTTCTCGGTGTGGCAATCACAGTGGTCAGCAAGGAGTTCACCTTCGGCGGGACGGCGCATATGCTCAGTCTTGGCGAATCGGTGGTTTATGCATTCGCAACATCACTCGGATACGGACTTGCGATGATTCTGTTTGCCGGTATCCGCGAGCATCTGGCACTCAACGACGTGCCCAAGTCTTTCAGAGGCTTGCCAATAGCCCTGATTACGGTAAGTATGATGGCTATGGCGTTCCTCGGTTTCTCCGGAATAGTTTAAATTGCCTTTGTATATGAAAAAACTTATTGCAGTAGTTGTTGCCGTTATGGCAATTTCATTTGTTGCTTCGGCCCAGCCCCGCGCTTTCGGTATCCGTATAGGTGGAGACGTTGAGGCTTCATACCAACATCAATTCGGAAGGAATTTCCTTGAGGCGGATTTAGGTCTCGGCTTTGCCATGTCTGCCTTGCAGCTTACAGGTGTTTACGATTTTGTCATCGCCCACACCAACAATTTCAGTTTCTATGCCGGCCCCGGAGTACAGGTCAACTTCTGGAATACCTGGAACGACTCCCAAAAGGTTGCAAATGCCGGTGTCGGACTCGGCGGTCAGCTCGGTTTCGAGTATGCCTTCGGTTCGATTCCTTTCAATATAGCTCTGGACTGGAGACCTATGTGGAATTTCATAGGCCGTTACGGCTCCTGGTCCAGCGTGGCTCTGTCTTTCCGCTACAGATTTTAATAAACCCAATTTACGCCCCGTCCGCAGAACGGGGTGTTTTTATGCACGGAAATGCGTCAAGTTATGCCGGATCTGGTGAGAACAGCCGTCTGTGACGGCATCGAAATGGATTATGCGGTGTTCGGCAAAGCGGGCACCGGATTCCGCACCCTTGTCATTCTTCCCGGAATGAGCCTCCACCCGGTGATGCTGTCGGCGCAGATAGTGGCCCATACCTTCGCCCCCTTCGTCAAAGCCGGCTACTCCGTCTATCTCTTCGACCGCAAAAAGCAGTTCGGCGACAGTTATTCCGTCAATGAAATGGCAGAGGACACATACAGGGTTATGCAGTCCCTGGGTATCGGCCGGGCGGATGTGTACGGCACGTCCCAAGGCGGTATGATGGCGCTTTCCCTCGCCGTGCATCATCCGGAAGCGGTGCGCAGGCTCGCCGTCGCCTCCACACTGTCCCGCCAGAATCCCACCAGCCTCCTTACTATGAGGACCTGGATTGAACTCTCGGCCCGGGAGAGCCCCGTGGAACTCAACAGAGATGTCTTCCGCAGGGTGTATTCTCCGGAGTTTTACGCCAGATACGAAAAGGCGTTTGAACGTTTTGAACCGGAAGGCACTTCTGAAGAGATGCGGCGTTTCGGAGTGATGGCCGCAGCCTCGATGGAGTTCGATATCTACGATGAACTTTCAGGTATCAGGTGTCCCGTTTCCCTGTACGGTGTGGAGGATGACACCGTTCTGTCGGGGCAGGGCGTGAAAGAGATGGCGGAGGCCCTCCATTGTCCGATCAGGATGTTCCCGGGACGTGGTCACGCCTTCTATGACGAAGTCCCCCATTTTGTGGACAGCCTGTTGGAGTTCTTTGTTTGAAAATAGACCATTATTTGATAACTTTGCCGGGATGTCAAACGACTGAAAGAATATGAGAGACCTCTTCCTTACAAACACACTGACCAAGAAGAAAGAATTGTTCGTCCCCGTCAACAAGGGACGCGTGGGAATGTATGTCTGCGGACCGACCGTTTATGGTGACGCACATCTGGGGCACGCCCGTCCCGGAGTGACCTATGACGTGCTCAGCAAATTGCTGCGCCACCTCGGCTATAAAGTGCGCTATGTCCGCAACATCACCGACGTGGGCCATCTGGAGCACGACGCCGACGAAGGGGAGGACAAGATAGCCAGAAAGGCAAAGCTGGAGCAGCTTGAACCTATGGAGGTGGTGCAGCAATATACTTTCCGCTATCACGAGGCTATGCGGATGCTCAACGTGGCTCCCCCCTCCATCGAGCCACGGGCCAGCGGCCACATAGTGGAGCAGATTGAGGCGGTGAAGAAGATTCTGGATGCCGGCTATGCCTACGAGAGTAACGGCAGCATCTATTTCGACGTGCGCAAATACAACGACGCGAATCATTACGGCGTGCTGTCGGGCCGTAATCTTGACGATACGCTGGAGGGTACCAGAGCCCTTGACGGGCAGTCCGACAAGAAGGCGCCCTTCGATTTCGCGTTGTGGAAAAAGGCTGAGCCCGAACACATCATGCACTGGCCTTCACCCTGGAGCGAGGGTTTCCCGGGCTGGCACCTTGAGTGCTCCGTGATGGGAGAGAAGTACCTCGGCCGGGAATTCGACATCCATGGCGGCGGAATGGACCTTATGTTCCCCCATCACGAGTGCGAGATTGCCCAGAACGTTGCCTCACGTGGCACCCAGGGCGTGCACTACTGGGTACACAACAATATGATTACCATCAACGGGCAGAAGATGGGCAAGAGCCTCGGCAACTTCATCACTCTGCCGCAGTTGTTCAGCGGCGACCATCCGAAGCTCACACAGGCCTACAGCCCGATGACCATACGTTTCTTCATTCTTCAGGCCCACTACCGCGGCACTCTGGACTTCTCCAACGATGCCCTTCAGGCGGCCGAGAAAGGTCTGAAGCGTCTGATGCAGGCGGCGAAGGACCTGTATGCAATGGCCGGCCGGAAGGCTCCCCGGATTCCTTACGGAGAACTGCCTGAAGGCATTGCTCCGGACAGCTGCACTGCCGTTTCTCCGGAAGTCAAGGGCCTTTGGAATGGTGTGTATGATGCCCTTTGCGACGATATGAACACCCCCATCGCCCTTTCCCACATTTCGGAAGCGGTGCGTCTCGTCAACTCGGCGAAGGCCGGTTCCGTCAAACTTGCGAAGGAGGATATGGATGCCCTCTGCCAGCTTTTCGACGACATCGTGTTCGGAGTGCTCGGCCTCAAGGATGAGTCTGAGGAAGGCGGTGCATCCGGCAAGGTCATTGACGGACTGATGGGAATGGTTCTCGAGAGCCGTGCCGCCGCAAAGGCCGCCAGGGACTGGACAACGTCCGACCACATTCGCGACACCCTCACCTCCATAGGAATCAGGGTCAAGGACACCAAGGACGGGGTGGAGTGGACTCTCGAATAATACGCGTACTGTATCTTTATGAAATTCATCAGTTGGAATGTGAACGGACTCCGTGCCGTTGCGGCAAAAGGTTTCGCAGACATCTTCACCGGACTCGACGCCGATTTCTTCTGTCTTCAGGAAACGAAGCTGCAGGTAGGACAGATAGACCTCGAATTTCTGGGGTACGAGTCATATTGGAACTACGCCGACAGGAAAGGATATTCCGGAACGGCAATCTACACGAAGCACCGGCCTCTTTCCGCAGTCAATGGAATAGGAGTCGATGAATACGACCACGAGGGCCGTGTGATAACTCTTGAGATGCCCGATTTCTATCTGGTAAACGTCTATACGCCCAATTCCCAGGATGAACTCAAGCGTCTGGACTGGAGGATGGGATGGGAGGATGCTTTCAGGAAATACCTGCTCGGGCTTGCCGGGCGCAAGGGTGTCATCGTGTGCGGGGATATGAACGTTGCCCATCAGGAGATAGACTTGAAGAACCCCGCCACCAATCATTTCAATCCCGGCTTCTCGGATGAGGAGAGGGGCAGGATGACTGAACTCCTTGCCTCGGGATTCTGCGACAGCTGGCGCTTCCAACACCCCGATGAGGTGAAATACTCCTGGTGGTCCTACCGTATGGCGGCCCGTGAGCGCAACGTGGGATGGAGAATCGACTATTTCCTTGTATCGGACAGTATAAAGGACAGAATTGCCGGCACGGATATCCACAACGAAATTTTCGGCTCTGACCATTGTCCCGTCGAATTGATAATCAAATAATTATGCTAAGCAGAAAAATCGCCGACAGACTGGCAGCCTTCGAAACCCCATTCTATCTCTACGATATCAACCTTCTACGCCAGACCCTCGACAGTGCGGTGACCGTTGCCTCCAGGTACGGATTCCGCCTGCACTATGCCATCAAGGCGAATTATGACCCTCATATCCTCGCCGTCATAAAGGAATACGGCCTCGGCATCGACTGCGCTTCCGGCAACGAGATACGTTGCGCCATAGAGGCCGGATTCGACCCTGAGGGAATCGTATATGCCGGAGTCGGCAAAAGGGACAAGGAGATAAGATATGCCGTGTCGCAGGGCATCTTCTCCATCAACTGCGAGTCCTTGCAGGAGCTGGAGCTCATCAACTCCATCGCCGGGGAGATGGGTGTTGTCCAGGATGTGGCCCTGCGCATCAATCCGGACATTGATCCCAAGACCAACAGTTGCATCGACACCGGTCAGGCCGACTCCAAGTTCGGCATATCCTACGAAGAGGTGATGGCGAATGCCGCGGAGATTCAGGCATATCGGAACGTAAGAATCAGGGGTATGCACCTGCACATCGGCTCCCAGATAAGGGAACTGCACGTTTTTGAGTACCTTTGCGACAAGGTCAATGCCATAGTCGAATGTCTTACGGGCCTCGGCTTCACGCTTGACTTCATAGACGTGGGCGGCGGCCTCGGCATAAATTACGACATCCCGGAGAACGAACCCGTTCCCAACTTCTCCTCAGTCTTCGCAATCATCAGCCAGAACCTGAATGTGGGCGGACGGGAGGTGCATTTCGAATTCGGAAGGGCAATCGTGGCGCAGTGCGGAGAACTGATAACCAAGGTCCTGTTCCGGAAAGACACTGCCACCGGCCGCAAACTCGTCATTGTGGATGCCTCGATGACGGAACTCATCAGGCCCGCCCTGTATGGCGCTTACCACAATATCGAAAACATCACATCGGCCGAGACGCGCAAGGAGCGCTATTCCGTGGTCGGCACCGCCTGCGAAAGCACGGACGTCTTCGACCAGAGCGTCAGCCTGCCCGTGACACACAGGGGAGACCTCCTCACCATCAAATCGGCCGGAGCATACGGAATGTCAATGGCATCCCGTTACAACCTGCATGACCTTCCGGATGCAGTCTATTCGGATGAAATAGTTTAAACGAAAAAGCCCTGCACAAGCGTGCGGGGCATAAATTTGCGGAGGGGACGAGA
>JAKSKJ010000007.1 GCA_024401795.1 Bacteroidales bacterium
ACCTGCTTCCCGGCTCCTTTAACTATGTCCTCAGCCTCGCGTCTCGCTTCATCCAGAATTTTTTCCTTCCGGTCCTTGATGTCTTCGAGTTCTTTCTGGTATTTTTCAGTCAGGCCTTCAAGCGCCTTGTCCGTATGTTTGATTTTCTGGAGTTTTTCGTCCAGGGCCCTTCTGTTTCTTGCGATTTTCCTCAAGTTCCTCTCTATTCCCACGAATTCCTCCCCCGCCCGGTTTTCGGCATCCTTCACTATAGGTTCCGGGAGCCCCATCTTCCTGGCCAGGTCAAAGGCGAAGGAATTGCCCGGCAGACCGATTTCAAGCTGGAACAGGGGGGCGATTCTTGCGGAATCGAAAAGCATTGCGCCGTTGGCGACTCCTGTATCTGTCGAGGTTGCAAACAGCTTCAGATTGGTATAATGGGTTGTTATCACGCCATAGACACCTCTCTTGTCGAGTTCGTTGAGTATGGCTTCGGCGATGGCACCCCCGGCGGCCGGTTCGGTGCCGGAGCCGAATTCGTCTATGAGAACCAGCGTCCTTTCATCTGACAGCGCCAGCATAGTCTTCATATCGGATAGAAAGGAACTGTAGGTGGACAGGTCGTTTTCCAGTGACTGGTCATCGCCTATGCTCACCAGAATCCTGTCGAAAACGGGGAATTCGGAGGTCTCGGACGTGGGAATCAGCATTCCCCACTGGAACATATACTGCAGCAGGCCTACAGTCTTCATACATACCGACTTGCCTCCGGCGTTCGGGCCGGAGATAAGCAGGATGTGCTTTTCGGGAGTCAGCGTGACGCTGAGCGGGACAATTTCCCTGCCTTCCTTGCGCAAGGCTTTTTCCAGCAGGGGATGACGCGCCTTGCGGAGCCTCAGGCATCCGTCATCGGCGATAACGGGCATCCCGGCGATGAAGTCAAGCGCTGTCTGGGCCTTGGCCATAAGGAAGTCTATCTCTCCAAGGAATATGGCACCGGCCATTATTTCCTGGAGATAGGGCCTCACAAAATCCGTGAAGGAGAGCAGAATCTTCTCTATCTCCCGGGTTTCCGCGAAACGGAGCTCCTGTATGTCGTTGTCGAGATTCACAATCTCGGCGGGTTCGATGAATGAGGTCTTTCCCGTAGCCGACTCGTCAAGCACGAATCCGGGCAGGCGCCGCTTGCCGGACGTATTGACGGGAATGAGGAATTTGCCGTCGCGTATGGTGACGGACGCCCCCTCTTCGGCTATGCCGTCGGCCTGCGCCTGCCTCAGGATGGCGGCGGCGCGTTTGGAGATGGATGCCTCCTTGTCCCGGAGTTCCCTTCTTATGGAATACAGCTCGTCCGATGCGGAGTCTTTGATGTCCCCGTATTTGTCGAGTATTGTCTCTATCCTTCTGTTGACTTCGGGGAAATATGTGACGGATGTGGCCAGCGACTTGAGGTTGGGGTATATCCCGTCCTTGACGCTTCTTAGGAAATTCGTGACCTTGCGGGTGGTGTCCAGAAGGGTTTTCAGCTTGCCGAGCGACAGCACGTCCATACAGGTGCCTTCTTTCAGGAGAGGCTCCAGAAATCCGAGAGCATCAATGTAACCCGTTGTGGGGAAAGAGTCCTCGAACATCAGGATAAGCCTCATCTCGTCCGAAAGCAGGAGCCTCCGGCGGATTATGGCCGGGTCTGTGGAGAATTCTTCCTCCTCCACTCTGGAAACGGCGTACTCGGTGTTGCAACGCCCTGCAATCAGGGTGCGTATTCTGTTGAATCCCAGTTTCTCTTCCAGCCTTGAATCTTTCATGTCCTATTTCTCCGTTTCCGAGTCTTCCTCTTTAAGGAAAAGTTTGAGGTTGTTTCTGTCCACCGTCTGGATTATGCCATCCCTCACGACGGAAATTTTGCCCGTCTGCTCGGACACGACAATCACTTTGGCGTCGCATCTTTCGGAAATGCCGACGGCGGCCTTGTGCCTCATGCCGTAATGTGCCGGAATGTCGGTGCGGGAAGTGATGGGGAGGGTGCACCTCGCGGCGACAATCCTTCCGCCGCCAATGACCATAGCCCCATCGTGGAGAGGCGAATTCTTGAAGAAAATGTTCTCTATGAGGCGCTTGCGGATGCGGGCGTCTATCCTGTCCCCGGTATCCTCGATGTCGTGCAGGGGGTCTTTCTGCAGAATCACAATGAGTGCTCCGCATTTTTCTTCCGACATCTCCGTGCAGGCATTGGCTATTTCATTGATGGCCTCGTCCTGGAGGTTTTCCTTGTTCCTGCCCAGAATTTTATTTATAATCCCGTGCCTCAGTCCGGTTTTGCGGCCTACGCCGGTGAGGAACTGTCTGATCTCGGGCTGGAAAATCACCACGAGCGCCACGGCGCCCACATCTATGACAGTGCCCATAAGTGCCGACAGCATCTTCATATTGAGGGCGACAGCCACCACCCGGATTATCAGAAGCAGGATAATCGCAATGAAAATGTTGATTGCCGAAGACCCCTTTAGCCATTTGAATATAAGGTACAGCAGGAGCGCTACGACAAAAATGTCCAGAATATCCACGAAACCCAGTCGCAGAAAGCCCATAAATTCAAGTATCATATTGCAAAATTATGCAAAAGAAGCCAAATCTTCAAAAAGTTTTGGATTATAAGAAAAATGTTGTAATTTTGCACCCCCTTAAAAAGGGATAAAACAATATTATCAAACAATCAATTAACAAACCAATGCCTGGATTAATTGGAAAGAAAATCGGAATGACTTCCGTTTTCGGTGCCGACGGCAAGAATATACCGTGCACCGTTATCGAGGCTGGTCCGTGCGTTGTTACGCAGCTCCGTACAGTTGAAAAAGATGGTTATGCCGCTGTACAGCTTGCCTATGACGAAACTACAGAAAAGCACGCCAGCAAGGCTCTTCAGGGCCACTTCAAAAAGGCAGGAACCACTCCCAGGAAGAAACTCGCAGAGTTCGAGAACGATTTCGCGGGAGAGCTCAAACTCGGTGACGTGATCACCGTCGAGAACATCCTCAAGGAGGAAGTTCCCTTCGTTGACGTCATCGGTATCTCCAAGGGTAAAGGCTTCCAGGGCGTTGTTCACCGTTACGGATTCGCCGGTGTCGGCGGACAGACCCACGGTCAGCACAACCGCCTTCGCCACCCCGGTTCAATGGGTGCATCTTCCTGGCCTTCACGCGTATTCCCCGGAATGCGTATGGCCGGCCATATGGGAAACGCCCGTGTAAAGGTCTTCAACCTCAAGGTTGTCAAGGTCATCCCTGAGAATAACATTCTCGTTGTGAAAGGTTCCGTTCCCGGAGCCAAAGGTTCTTATGTATTAGTGGAGGCTTAATTATGAAACTACCTGTTTACAAAATCGACGGAACTCCTTCAGGAAAGGAAGCTGTTCTTGAAGACGCCATCTTCGCAATTGAGCCCAACGATCACGCCATCTGGCTTGACGTAGTACAGTATCTTGCCAACCAGCGTCACGGCAATGCCAAGACGAAGGATCGCAGCGAGATTGCTCACAGTACCAAGAAACTCGGACGTCAGAAGGGCGGCGGCGGTGCACGCCACGGTTCCCTCAAGTCCAACATCTTCGTAGGCGGCGGCCGCGTCTTCGGACCCGAACCCCGTTTCTATCACACAAAGCTGAACAAGAAGGTCAAGGCTCTTGCCCGTTACTCCGCTCTCACATACAAGGCGAAAGAGGAGAACATCATCATGCTCGAACCCTTCGTTATGGAAGCTCCCAAGACAAAGGAACTCCTCGGCATCACCGCAGCCATCAAGGCCGGCAGCCGCAAGGTCCTTTACGTGCTTCCTCAGAATTCAGACAACATTTTCCTTTCATCCCGCAATCTTCCCGAGGTCAAGGTCATCACTGTTGACGAAATCAACACCTATGCCATCATGAACGCCAACAAACTCGTTCTCATTGACGGCGTACAGGATATCCTTGCCGCAAGAATGCGCTAACAAGATACTGAGATGAGCATTTTAATTAAGCCAATCGTAACAGAGAAGTTGACGGCTCAGGGCGAAAAGTTGAACCGTTACGGCTTTATCGTTGATGTTAAGGCCAACAAGCTTCAGATAAAGAAAACAGTCGAGGAAATGTACAACGTTTCCGTCGCTGATGTCAACACAGTCAATTATCACGGAAAGAGAAAATCCCGTTACACGAAGTCGGGACTTCTCCGTGGCCGCACCAACCATTTCAAGAAGGCTTACGTCACTCTTGCCGGTGAGGATAAGATTGACTTTTATGCAAGCATTTAATCAGGAGGTAAGACAATGGCAGTAAAGAAATTCAAACCGGTAACCCCGGGTCAGAGGAACAAAGTCATCAGCGCCTTCGCTGACATTACAACCAAAAAGCCTCAGAAATCATTGTTGGAGCCTCTCAAGAGCACAGGCGGTCGCAACAACACCGGTCAGATGACCATGCGTTACATCGGTGGCGGTCACAAGAAGATGTACCGTGTCATCGACTTCCTGCGTGATAAGGACGCGTGCACTGCAACGGTTATGACCATCGAATATGATCCCAACCGCAGCGCCCGTATCGCTCTTGTTCAGTATGAAGACGGAGAGAAGAGATACATCATCGCTCCGGACGGCATCAAGGTAGGTCAGGTAATCGCTTCCGGAAGCGGTGTCGCTCCCGAAATCGGCAACTGCCTCCCTCTGAGTGAAATTCCCGTCGGTACTCTCGTACACAATATCGAACTTCGTCCCGGTCAGGGTGCCGCAATGGCACGTTCTGCCGGTACTTCCGCACAGCTTGCCGCCCGTGAGGGCAACCACGCTGTCCTTCGTCTGCCTTCAGGCGAGACACGTATGGTTCTCGTAAGCTGCCGCGCGACGGTCGGTACGGTATCGAACCCGGATCACAACCTCGAATCCTACGGTAAGGCAGGCCGCAGCCGCTGGCTGGGACGCCGCCCTCACAACCGTGGTGTTGTTATGAACCCTGTTGATCACCCTATGGGTGGTGGTGAAGGACGCGCTTCCGGCGGACATCCCCGTTCACGTAAGGGTCTGCCTGCAAAGGGATACAAGACACGTAATCCTAAGGCTTCTTCCAACAAGTTCATCATCGAGAGAAGAAAGAAATAACAGGAATTAAACTTTAGAGATTATGAGTCGTTCATTAAGAAAAGGTCCATATATCCAGGAAGCCCTGGAAAAGAAGGTTCTTGCTATGAATGAAGGTAGCAAGAAGAAAGAGGTGGTCAAGACCTGGTCTCGCGCCAGTATGATCTCCCCTGACTTTATCGGCCACACAATCGCTGTTCATAACGGAAACAAGTTTATCCCTGTTTACGTGACAGAGCAGATGGTTGGCCACAAGCTCGGCGAATTCGCGCCGACACGTACATTCAAAGGCCACTCTGGCAACAACAAGTAATGCATAAGGAGATTTAAAAATGGGAGTTCGTAAAAAACAAATGGCCGACAGGCTCAAAGAGCAGAAGAAGGTCACAGCTATTGCAAAGCTCAATGATGTTCCAACATCTCCTCGCAAGATGCGTCTTGTCGCTGACACAGTCAGAGGTGTTGAAGTAAACCGCGCACTTGACCTGCTTCACTTCTCAAAGAGAGAGGCCAGCATCCGTCTCGAGAAACTTCTCCGCAGTGCTGTAGCCAACTGGGAAGCCAAGAATCAGGACAAGGTAAAAGAACTGGAGAACGGTAACGTCATCGTCAAGACCATTATGGTCGGCGAAGGCCGCACGTTGAAGCGTATCCGTCCGTGCCCTCAGGGCCGTGCCGGCCGCATCCGCAAGCGTTCCAATCACGTCACTGTCATCCTCGATGTAAAACAACCAGTGGAGAATAAGTAATATGGGACAGAAAACTAATCCTATCAGCAATCGTATCGGTATCACCCGTGGTTGGGACTCTAACTGGTGTGGTGGTAATTACGCAGAAAAGATCGCGGAAGACTTCGAGATCCGCAAATATCTCGGCGGTCGTCTCGCAAAGGCCGGTCTCAGCCGTATCGTGATTGAGAGGACCCTCAAGCTCATCACCGTCACTATCTATGCAGCCCGTCCCGGTTTCATCATCGGCAAGGGAGGCACCGAGGTTGACAAGCTCAAGGAGGAACTCAAGAAAGTCACCGGAAAGGACGTTCAGATCAATATCTACGAAGTCAAGCGTCCCGAGGTTGATTCCCACATCGTAGCGGACAGCATTGCCCGTCAGATTGAGAATCGCGTTTCCTATCGCCGTGCAATCAAGATGGCTGTGGCCAATACTATGAGAGCGGGCGCAGAAGGTATCAAGGTGCTTATCGCAGGCCGTGTGGGCGGTGCCGAAATGGCCCGTAACGAAATGTTCAAGGAAGGACGTACTCCTCTCCATACATTCCGTGCCGACATTGACTACGCTCTGGCAGTTGCAAACACCAAGGTCGGTGCCCTCGGCATCAAGGTCTGGATTTGCAACGGTGAGAAGTATGGCAGGCAGGACCTCACTCCCGCAGCCATCGCCGCGGCCAATTCACAGGCATCCGGACAGAATCGCGGAGGTGACCGTGGCGGACGTCGCGGTGACCGTCGTGGAGACCGTCGCGGACCTCGCAGGGACAATTCCAAGTAGCATTACCCTTTACGGGAATCCTTTGATTTCAATAAAGATGGCTGGAATTTCACTCTCAGCCATCTTTTTTTTATTTTTGTGTCCATATAGGAGGCCGGCTTTTGGATATCAGGGAAAAAATAGGGCTGCTGCCACATTCTCCGGGGGTTTACAGGTACTACAACTCTGCCGGGGAGGTGATATATGTGGGCAAGGCCAAGGACCTGTTCAAGCGGGTTCACCAGTATTTCGTACCTGCTGAGAGATTGAACGCCAAGACGAGGCTTCTGGTATCGCATATTGCCGATGTCCAGTACTCTGTGGTGGGCTCGGAGTCGGATGCCCTTCTGCTTGAGAACAATCTCATCAAGCAATACAAACCCAGATACAATATTCTGCTGAAGGATTCGAAGACCTATCCCTGGATATGCGTGACGGCGGACGATTTTCCGAAGGTTTTTCTGACCCGCCGCGTCGTGCGTAACGGTTCTCGCTATTTCGGCCCTTACAGCTCCGTTCTTCACGCCCGCTATCTGCTGGAATTCTTCAACAGAACGTATAAACTGCGTTCCTGTAACCTCAAGATTACATCCGATGCCATCCTGCGCGGAAAATTCCGTCCCTGTCTGGATTTCCATATAGGCAAATGCAGGGGATGCTGTGTGGGGGCGATCTCAAAAGAAGAATACAATGCGCAGATAGAGGAAATCGAACACCTTCTGAAAGGGGGCGTCACGGATGTAATCAGGGAATATAAGCTACGGATGCAGGAAGCCTCAGATGCACTTGATTTCGAGACGGCCCAGTCGTTTAAGGACAGGATAGAAGCCATGCAGCGGCACTACTCCAAGTCGGTCATAACCGCCGCGGGCGACAGGAACGTGGATGTTTTTTCTCTTGTTTTTGACGGCTTCGAGGCCTTCGGCAATTTCCTCAGAATCCGTGGCGGGGCAGTCATCCAGTCTCTCAATCTCGGATTCAAGTCTCAGATTGAAGAAGCGCAGGAATCCGTCCTCAGCACGTTCATTGCGGAGATAGAGAGCAAGTTCGGCGAACTTTCAAAGGAAATTCTCGTTCCTTTCCTTCCGGACGTTTCCATCCCGGGCGTAGAGTTCTGCATTCCCGTAAGGGGGGACAGGTTGTCCTTGCTGGAACTCAGCGTCCGAAACGCAAGGGAGTTCCATTTCAATTCCCTGAAGCAGAGGGAGAGATGCAATCCGGACGAATTCCGCAAGGGTGTTATGGAGGAACTCCGGAAGGCTCTTGGGATGAAGGAACTGCCCGAACATATCGAGTGTTTCGACAATTCGAACATTCTCGGTACCAATCCCGTAGGCGCCTGTGTGGTTTTCAGGAATGCCGAGCCCTCAAAGAAGGATTACAGGAAATTCAAGATAAAGACAGTCGTAGGCGCTGATGATTATGCAACTATGAAGGAGGTGGTGAACCGCCGTTACAGCCGTATGCTGCAGGAGGCTCCGGAAGACCTTCCGCAACTCGTGGTGATAGACGGAGGCAGGGGACAGCTCAATTACGCCTGGCAGGCTCTTTGCGAATTGGGAATCCAGGACAGATTGACTGTTGTCGGGCTGGCGGAGAGGATGGAAGAGGTGATAAGGGTCGGGGATCCGTATCCCCTTTTCATAGACAGGAATTCGCAGGCGCTCAAAGTACTCCAGCGCATCAGGGACGAGGCGCACCGTTTCGGAATCACGTTTCACCGCTCACTCCGGAGCAAGGCACAGGTGCATTCCGCCCTTCGGGAGATTCAGGGAATTGGTGACAAGACGGAAGAGAGGCTTCTGATGCATTTCGGTTCGGTGTCGCGAATAGCCGCCGCATCGGAGGAAGACATAGCAAAACTGGTGGGACCGGCTCTCGCCGCCCGTATAAAAAGGACGTTTGAGTAAAAAATGATTATATTTGCAGGGCCTATGAAGGAAGAAAAGTTCAATAAGTTATTCAATATCTTTATTCTGGCCGGAATGTCTGTTTGTGTCATTCTGGCGACGGTTTTCAAGTTGGATTCCGACACCGGAGCGCGTGTTCTGCTTTTGATTTCCGCAGTCGGAGCCTTGTCCGGGGTTGCCAGCACTGTGCTCGCGGCCAACGGAAGTATCTGGAATTTCCTTTTCGGCCTCATAGATGTCTGCTTCTATTCCATTATTCTGTTCAAGAACGGACAACCTGCCCAGCTGTGCCTCCATCTTCTTTACATCCTCCCTATGGAGTTCATAGGCTTTTTCAAATGGAAGAAGGTCGGATTGCGCAAGGACAACACCATCAAGGCAAGAAGATTGCCCGTGAAGTACTGGATTAACGTGTCGGTACTTTTTCTGGCCGTTTTTTTTGTTTCCCTGGCCATATCATATCAAATGCTCAGGATTGGGCGGACGGATATTGTTCCCGTCAAAGTGATTCTGGATGCCGTCATCACGACGGGCAATATAGTGGCGTTCGTGTTGATGGCGGGGGCCTATGCCGAGCAGTGGTATCTGTGGATGGTGGTTAACATAGGTTCCATTCTTCTGTGGAGCCTCACCCCTATTTTCAGCCCCGGAACCGAATATGCCGTAGTGCCCCTCATAAAGTATATCTTCTATATGATCAACAGCGTAAACGGAATACGCATGTGGTATAAGTTGAGCAGGTCGGAATAGGCATTTTTTGCATATCTCAATAATTTTTCGTTACTTTGTTGAGTTATACGCGTAATATTATAAATCTAAATATCATTGACTATGGAATACGAGGAAATCGTAAAGAAAGTTAAGGCTATCATCGTTGACAAACTGGGCGTTGAGGAATCGGAGGTGACCGAAACCGCCAACTTTACAAATGATCTTGGAGCGGATTCTCTTGATACCGTGGAACTCCTTATGGAATTCGAGAAGGTGTTCGGAATCAAGATTCCCGATGAGGAAACCAGCACTATCGTCACCGTCAAGGATGCGGTTGACAAAGTGGCCGAGAAACTTGCAAAGAACTGAAAAGGATGGCTGAAAGCCATCCTTCTTTTTATCTTACCCCCGTTGCTGCGCAACTGCCCCCAGGGGCTATGCCGCTTACACTGCGTTCCAGCGGGTGCCTCCGTGGCTCAATATTCATTTCGCACACTACGGCACGGCGCTGATGCGCCCTATTAATGCCATCCTTTTTTGTTTTGCCCCCGTTGCTGCGCAACTGCCCCTGCCGCTAGTTACTGCGGAACGGCATAGGAGAAGACCAATGCGGGCCTTCTGCTTTCGTCCGGATATTCAGTTCCGCACAGGAAGGCTTTGTAGAACCTGTCCCTGTCGATTTCCAGAGAGATGGAAGTGCTTGTGGCACTGCTGCTGGCCATCTGGGCGGCCATCATATACGAATAATAGTTGGAATAACTGTCATATCCGTATCCACCATACCCGTACCCGCCGTATCCGTATCCACCGTACCCGCCATATCCGCCATACATGCTGTTGTAGTATTGCTGATAAGCCAGGGTATTGTAGTAGTCACTCATTTGAGCGGCCTCGGCATCGTAGGTTGTTGTAGTCCTATATGCCATAATCATCAGCCATACGTCGTAGTTGCCGTTTACCAGCAGGGAGTCCTCGGTAGAGATGAGCTCCTGAAGATGGTATGTGATGTCGGGAGCATACTGCTGGAGCGAATAATTTATGTCGCCTTGATTTTCGTTTTCGGAACTGAAATCGGTGATTCCTTCATACAACACCTTCCTGGTGGACGTGCCTCCGCTTGTGTCCACTCCGTGGAGCCTGACGGTGGGGCTCAGCATTGCGGGGAAGTGCTTCAATCCTTCATATCTGGCATCGGGGGCATCGTAACAGAAGGTCAGGGAGGCTTTTGTGATTATTATCTTCTTGGGATCGTGCCCGTTTTTCTTTATCAGATCCGTCACCTGATGCTTCAGCTCTTTTGCAGAAATCCGCGGTTTGAGACCGCCTCCGCCTTCGATGCACAGTCTTGTCCTGTCTTCCTTGAGCGCGTCAGTGCGGGACTTGTCCTGTGTGGTCAGGTTGAGCGCGTTCTGCGGAAGACTTCCGGCTGCAGTGTTCAGAAGGACCGAGTCCAGATTGCCTATCGGATTGGTGGAGAAGTAGAACAGGAACGAGGTGTCCTTCCTGACTCCGTTGTATGTGGAGTTTATGCTGAGAACGGCGTAATTTCCGGAGATGAAATAATACTCTTTGTCGAATCCCAGCTGAAGCTGCAGCATATTGATTCTTCCTGATTCTCCCGACGGGCTGTCGGTGCAGAGATACAGGCCCCTGATTTTCTTTTTGTAAAGCTTGATGTCGTCGAGGTCCTCCTGTGTGAGTGTAAGGAACTGTTCCGCATATTCTCTGGTGAAGTCGAAGGACAGGGAGTCCGTTCCGTTGATGACGGGGCAGGTGGTCGATACCCTTTTGCTCCAATCGACCTTGTCTGACAGGTCGGAATTGCAGTCATAGGTGACTTTCGGGTCGAGTGGTTCCTTGAGTCCGTAAACATAAACGTTCTGCAGAATGTTTCTCTGGGATTCGTCGATAACGGAAACCGAATCGGCCGCCATCGACATATGGAGGCTTTTGACAACGGGATTGGTGCCGAAATCCATCGTGTCACTTATCGGCATCGGGTAAATGACGGAAGTTCTGGTCGTCAGACCCAGTTCTTCGTCTCTTACCGAACCGATGGTCACCCAACTCCGGGAATAGCCGGACAAGCTGTCAATCGCCAGAGGTTCGACGGAAAGCGGAACTTTCTGCCCCGTTACCATCTGGTATATCTGATTCTCGGGAATGAGGTTTCCGCCTATCTGGAAGTTGGCCTCCACACAGGACAGGCAGCAAAGCACCGCCGCCGCGAAGGCCGGGAATCTACTCTTCATCTCTAAAGTTGGTCATAAAATGCATTGTACTCGTCAATGTAAGTGCCGTCGGCAATGGATTTTGCCTTATAGGGCAGAACCTTGAGGCCGCGGTCCCTGCAATAGTTCACCAGCAGTGGCGACAACCTGTCGCTGCCGAGGATGACTCCGTCGGCGAACTTTGCAGCTGTTTTGGCAAGATTTGTGCCATCCGGTGATTTGGCGAGGAACTCCACATCCTTTTCGCTTATGCCTCCTGTGACAATCTTCTTGGCAAAGTCGTTGCAGAACGACTCCTGCAGGGCATCGTCATATAGGGAGAATACGATTTTGCTGTTTGCGAAAATGGGGTCGTCCTTGTATATTCTCTTGAGGAACAGGGGAACGAGCAAGGAAATCCATCCCTGACAGTGTATGACGTCGGGCGCCCAGCGGAGTTTCTTGACCGTTTCCAGAACTCCTCTCGCAAAAAAGATGGCACGTTCATCGTTGTCGGCGAAGAATTTCCCCTCCGCATCGGCGGCAATCTCCTTGCGGATAAAGTAATCGTCGTTGTCAATAAAATAAACCTGCATTCTGGCAGAGGAAATGGATGCCACCTTGATGATGAGCGGTCTGTCCACCTCGGATATGACAAGATTCATTCCGGACAGGCGAATCACTTCGTGCAGCTGGTTTCTTCTTTCATTAATGCAACCGTATCTCGGCATAAAGACCCGTATCTCGTGCTTCCTTTCCTGAATGCCTTGCGGGAGATATCTCCCAATGGTGGAAATCTCCGTTTCCGGGAGGTACGGACTCATTTCTGAAGATACGAACAAAACTTTTTTTGCGCTGATATCACTCATTTTAGCCTAAACATGGATTCTAACAAAGATAAGAATTTTTTTTGAAATTTCTATTATTCACTATCTTTGAAGGTTAAATCGGAGAGTATATGACTAAAAAAAGCAACAAAATGATACGGCGGAGGCTGATAGGAGCGTACGCGTCGTCTGTGATTAGCATCAGCCTGGTGCTGCTTCTGGTGGGGATAGCATCGTTTCTGGTGGTGAATGCCACCCGTGTGACTGATTTCTTCAAGGAGAATCTTCAGATGTCCGTCATTCTCAAGACGGAGGTGACGGACGCAGAGGCGGAGAAGATGTTGCCGGACCTGAATTCGATGAGGTTCATTCACAGCACGCATCTGGTGACGAAAGAGGAAGGCACCGTGGAACTCAAAGAGATGCTGGGTGAGGATTTTCTCAGTGTTTTCGAATCGTCTCCTGTGCCTGTGTCGATAGAAGTCACTCTCAATGCGGAGTATGTGTCTCCCGACAGTCTGAGTATGGTCTCGGCCAGAATTATGGAGTCCCCTCTGGTTGACGAAGTGGTCTGCCGGCAATCGTTGGTGGATGCCCTGAATGCAAATCTCCAGAAGATTTCGTTCGTGCTCGGCATATTGATTCTGCTGTTGCTGGTCGTTTCATTCGTGCAGATAGGGAATACGGTCAGAATCAACATTTTCGCAAAGCGTTTCACCGTCCATACGATGAGGCTGGTAGGCGCTACGCGGGCAATCATACTCCGCCCCTTTATGGCGAGGTCCATCATTCAGGGCCTTGTGGCCGCAATGTTTTCATTGGCCATGCTTGGCGGAGGGGTATTCTATGTGATGAAAAATCTTCCTCAATTCTCCGTCCTGTTCGGGACACGGGAACTTGTGATGGTGGGCGGCATCATCCTCACTTCCGCCATCGTGATATGCATTGTCAGTACCTTGCTCACCGTAAACAAATTGGTATCGATGAATAGGGACGAATTATATTATTGATTATGAACAAGATGTCGATTACACCCAAAGGCTTGCGCCTCCTGCTGGCAGGAGTGCTGGTGATGATAGCAGGCTACATACTTTTGACGGGACCGGCTCCGGTGCCTGAGGTTTTCAATTATGCAATGTTTGACTGGCGCAGGCTTGTTGCCGCACCGCTTGTCATATTGGCCGGCATAGTGGTGATTGTAGTCGCCATAATGGGCCGCAGGGAGAAAAAGGAGAACTGATTATGGAATGGTGGCAGGCTTTGGTCCTTGGAATGGTCCAGGGGCTGACGGAATTTCTCCCCGTGAGCAGCAGCGGGCATCTTATGCTCGTCCGGGAACTGCTGGGCGTTGACGGTGAAGGATTCCTTGATTTCACGGTGGCAGTTCATTTCGCCACTGTGGTGAGCACGGTGGTCGTTTTCCGGAAGGTTATAGTTGAACTGCTGAAAGGGCTGTTCAAGTTCAGATACAACGACGAGACCGACTATGTCTGCAAGATTATAGTTTCGATGATTCCAGTCGGCATTGTCGGTGTCTTTTTCAAGGACAGCGTGGAAGCCCTTTTCGGAAACGGAGTGACAGTTGTGGGAATCTGTCTGCTTGTGACGGCCTTTCTGCTCCTTTTGTCCGATCTTCTCGCCTCCCGCTTGCACTACAGCAACAATTACAGGAATGGCATATCATACTGGCAGGCCTTCGTGGTCGGCCTCGGTCAGGCCTTTGCCGTAGCTCCGGGCCTTTCGCGCTCCGGTACTACCATAGCGACGGGACTGGTGGCCGGTGTCAAGCGCGACAGGATGGCTCAGTTCTCCTTTCTGATGGTACTTGTGCCGATAATAGGCGAACAACTTCTGGACTGTCTGGATATGCTGGTTTCCCCCGCCGGAGAAGCGGTGGCTTCCGTGGGAGCGCTTCCCCTGATTGTCGGTGCCGTTTCCGCTTTCCTCAGCGGACTGTTTGCCTGCAAGGTAATGATTGCGATTGTGAAGAAGGCGAAACTCGGCTGGTTTGCCTTGTACTGTGCCGTGATCGGTGTGGCGATATTGGTCTTCGGTTTCTGATATGGAAAAGACCGGCAGGAAATGGGTGTATTTCGTCGCTGACGTTCATCTGGGCTTGAAAACTTCCGACCCGGTGGAACGCGAAGCACGTTTCGTGCGTTTTCTGAAGGATATTCCCCGTGACACCACGAAATCCCTGTATCTTCTCGGAGACATCTGGGATTTCTGGTACGAATACCGGGACGTTGTGCCCAGGGAGGGAGCCCGGGTGGTGTCGGAACTTATACAACTGATGGATGCCGGGGTTGAGGTGTATTTCATCGAAGGGAATCACGATATGTGGACCTTTTCCTTTTTCGAGAACCTCGGGATGAAGAAGCTCCCGCAACCGTTCGTGGTGGAACTTGGAGGGAAAAAATTCTGCCTTGGCCACGGAGACGGGCTCGGCGGTGCCGGACTCGGTTACAGGATTATGCTGTCGGTATTCCATTCGAAGGTGGCAAGGGCTCTTTTCAGCACCTTGCATCCCTGGCTTGCGTACAGGTTCGGCCTGGGGTGGTCCAATTCCAACAGAAGGACGCACGAATCCTACACTTTCCGCAATGAAGAGGAGCCTCTTTACCGTTTTGCCGTCGGGAAGGCCTCGAAGGAGCATATCGATTGCTTTGTCTTCGGGCATTTCCACGACAGGGTCTGCCTGACTCTTCCCGGAGGTGAGAAATTTTTCGTTCTGAAGGATTGGATGGAAGGAGGAACGCCCTGCCTTTGTTATGACATCGATTCGGGCGAGTTCCGATTCTAACGTTTGTTGTCCACCTTGCTGTCCAGCCTCTCCGTCTTTATGACGGTTTTCCGGGGCGGCTCCATAAACACGGAGAAGTAGAAGGCGTCCCATTGGCCGCTTTCCCAGATTTTGATGAGCTCTTCGGTCTTGATGTCTTTACCGTCGGGGTCATATCTGGTTCTCAAATCCTGGGAGAAGATTTTTGCCACCAGCTGCCAGAAACCTGCGGCAAATCCCCCTTCGTATGTGCGGATTATCTCATATCCGCTCAGCCCGCACTCCCGGTCCACCAGGCGCAGGAGCAGTACTCCCTGAGTGACCGTCATACTCCGGATATCCTTCTCGAACAGCTTGAGAAGTTCCTTCTCGACGTTGTTGATGTATCGGGCCCGTTCCGATCTCTTGGTCACGTCGGCCGCCAGGGTGCTGTCAACCTGGGCCATCATCTTTTTCCCCACGAGCGCGTAGGGGTAAATCTTGTTGAAATTATAGACGAGCTTGTAGTAGGTGCGCCAGTCTCCCTTCTTCATTCTCTTCCCTTTCGGAAAGCACCAGGTCGGCTCTATGGTGTCGAAGAACATGGTATCGCCGTCGTGGACCTCATAATACATGAGTTCCCCGCGCGGTTTCCTCGTCTGAGCTCCCGCAACGATTCCCAAAAGAAGGAGTCCCGTTATGAGCAATGTCCTTTTCATTCCAGCCCGCAAAGATACTACAAAAATCTGACCATATAAGCACTCGCATTTCTGCGGTCGAAAACGCGCGGAAAAATTTTTCTTTCACTTCCGTAATGTCCTGAACAATGCGGTTTTGGATAGCAAGTTTCCGTGTCGAAAAGTGTGAAAAATTTTGAAAAAAACTTTGGAATTGAAAAAAATTCATTAACTTTGCCATCCCCAAAAATGGGCCCTATCCGCGTAAGGGTTTGATTGATTGGGAGTTAAATGAAATTTAATATTTTTAAAGTAATACAACGATGTTACAACCTAAGAGAACAAAGTACAGAAGGGAACAAAAGAACCGCATGAAGGGTAATTCCCAGAGGGGAAACCAGCTTGCTTTCGGTTCTTTCGGTATCAAAACCCTTGAGAACTGCTGGCTTACAGCTCAGCAGATTGAGGCTGCACGTCAGGCTATTTCACGTCATATGAACCGTGAAGGCCAGATATGGATCAGGATCTTCCCTGTCAAGCCTGTTACAAAGAAACCTCTTGATACCCGTATGGGTAAAGGTAAGGGCGATCCCTACGGATTCGTCGCTCCCATCACTCCCGGCCGCATCCTTTTCGAAGCCGAGGGCGTTTCCCTTGAGGTGGCCAAGGAGGCTATGCGCCTCGCAGCCAACAAACTGCCCGTTGCAACCAAGTTTGTGGTCCGCAGGGATTATGTTGAATAATTAACACGGAGAAAAGAAGTATGAAAGCAGCAGAAGCACGCGAAATGTCTGTAGCAGACCTGCGCGACCGCATCGAGGTTGAGAAGAAGAATCTCGACACAATGAAAATCAATCACGCCATTTCTCCGCTGGAGGATACCTCCGCATTCAAAAAGGCCAGAAAGGATATAGCTCTTATGATCACTATCCTCGCTGAAAAAGAAAAACAAAACTAAAAGTCAAGTCTTATGGAAAGAAATCTTCGTAAGGAAAGAATCGGCGTAGTGGTCAGCAACAAGATGGACAAGACCATTGTCGTTGCAGTCGAGAGAAAGGAGAAGCATCCTCTCTATGGCAAGTTTGTCAAGAAGACCACAAAGTTCGTCGCCCAGGACGAGAAGAACGAGTGCGGTGAGGGAGATACCGTCCGCATCATGGAAACACGTCCTTTGAGCAAGACAAAGAACTGGAGATTAGTAGAAATCGTAGAAAAAGCCAAGTAGTATATTATGATACAGCAGGAATCACGTTTACAGGTGGCAGACAACAGCGGAGCAAAGGAAGTCCTCTGCATCCGCGTGCTTGGAGGCACACGCCACCGTTATGCGACTGTCGGTGATGAGATCGTCGTCGCAATCAAGAGCGCCATCCCTGGCGGTGACGCCAAGAAGGGTACAGTTTCAAAGGCTGTAGTCGTACGCACAAAGAAGGAAATTCGCCGTCCCGACGGATCTTATATCCGCTTCGACGACAATGCCTGCGTTCTTCTGAGCAATACCGGAGAACTTCGCGGCACACGTATCTTCGGCCCCGTGGCCAGAGAGCTCCGCGAGAACTATATGAAGATTGTTTCACTGGCACCGGAGGTCCTTTAATTAATAAGCATTATGAACAAGTTACGTATTAAAAAAGGTGACACCGTGTATGTAAATGCCGGCAACGACAAGGGCAAGACCGGAAAGGTCCTTTCAGTAGCACCTGCGGAGAACCGCGCCATCGTTGAAGGAATCAATATGGTCAGCAAGCATACCAAGCCCAACAGCAAGCAGCCTCAGGGCGGTATCATCAGGCAGGAAGCGCCCATTCATATCTCAAATCTCAATCTTATTGACCCTCAGTCCGGCAAACCCACACGCGTAGGTTACAGGATGGAAGGGGACAAGAAGATCCGTTTCGCTAAAAAATCTGGGGAGGAGATCAAGTAATTATGGCAAAGAAAGCACAAACAGCAGAGTTGCAGGCAACGCCTGCAGGATACGTTCCCGCTCTCAAGAAAATGTATAAGGAAGAGATTGTAGATGCTCTCAAGAAGCAGTTCTCTTTCACAACCGTCATGCGCGTTCCCAAGCTTCTCAAGATTACCATCAACGAGGGCTGTGGAGAAGGCACACAGGACAAGAAGATTGTTGAGGATGCAGCGGCTGAGCTCGCTCTCATCACCGGTCAGAAGGCAGTCATCACCATTTCCCGCAAGGATATATCCAATTTCAAGCTCCGTAAGGGTATGCCGGTCGGCTGCAAGGTCACTCTCCGTGACGTCAAGATGTACGAGTTCCTCGAGAAACTCATCCGCGTCACTCTCCCCCGTATCCGTGACTTCAACGGTATCGCAGAGAATATGGACGGCCGCGGAAACTATACCCTCGGCATCAAGGAGCAGATCATCTTCCCTGAGATAGACATCGACAAGAACCCCCGTATCCACGGTATGGAGATTACGTTCGTTACTTCAGCCAGGACTGACGAAGAGTGCCGCGCACTTCTCTCAGCATTCGGCCTTCCTTTCAAGAAACATAACAAGTAAGATACTATGGCAAAAGAATCAATGAAAGCCCGCGAGGTTAAGCGCGCAAGACTGGTTGCTAAGTACGCAGAGAAGAGAAAGGCCCTCAAGGAGGCCGGTGACTGGGTGGCTCTCGACAAGCTCCCCAAGAATTCCTCTTCGGTCCGTCTTCACAATCGTTGCTCTCTCACCGGACGTCCCAAGGGATATATGAGAGCCTTCGGCCTCAGCCGTATCCAGTTCCGTGAGATGGCCAGCAACGGTCTCATCCCGGGAGTAAAGAAAGCAAGTTGGTAGAATAATTAAAAACTAATCAATATGACTGATCCGATTGCAGATTATCTCACAAGGGTCCGCAACGCCTATATGGCCGGAAAGAAGGTTGTGGAGATACCCTCATCCAAGATGAAGGAAGCCATCACCAAGATCCTTTTTGAGAAAGGTTATATCCTCAGCTACAAGGTGGTTGAAGGAACTCCTTACAACACAATTAAAATCGCCCTCAAGTATCATCCCGAGACCAAGATGGCCGCAATCAAGAAGATTGAGCGCGTATCGACTCCGGGTCTCCGCCAGTACACCGGTACGGAGGATATGCCCCGCGTACTCAACGGACTTGGCATAGCCATCATCTCCACTTCCAAGGGCGTCGTTACCGACAAGGAAGCCAGGGAGCTTGGCGTCGGCGGCGAAGTTATCTGTTACGTATATTAATATTTTAAAGTATAACACAATGTCAAGAATTGGTAAATTGCCTGTAAGCCTTCCGACCGGTGTGAGTGCAGAACTCCTCCCCGGCAACGTTGTGAAGGTTAAAGGACCTCTTGGTGAGATGTCGCAGAAAGTTGACGCGGACATCACCGTCACCATCGAGGGTGGTGAAATCAAGTTCACCCGTCCGACAGATCAGCCCCGTCACCGTTCAATGCACGGTCTCTACCGCGCTCTGGTGAACAATATGGTAGTCGGCGTTTCACAGGGTTTCACTACTACACAGGAGTTGGTAGGTGTAGGTTACAGGGTCGCTCTCAGCGGTCAGCTTCTCACCTTCTCTCTCGGTTATTCTCACGATATTCAGCTGATGCTCCCTACGGAGGTCAAGGCTGAAGTTCCGGACGTCAAGAAGGGTGAGAACCCCCGCCTTGTCCTCAAGAGCTGCGACAAACAGCTTGTAGGTCAGGTGGCAGCCAAGATACGTTCATTCCGCAAGCCTGAACCTTACAAGGGCAAGGGTATCAAGTTCGCCGGTGAGCAGCTCCGCCGCAAGGCTGGCAAGACTGCGGCCGCTAAATAATTAGGAGGACAGAGTTATGGCATTATCTAGAATTGAAAGAAGAAGAAGGATTCATTACCGTATCCGTAAGCATGTCAATGGAACTGCTGAGCGCCCCCGTATGTGCGTTTTCCGCAGCAACAAGCAGATTTACGTCCAGGTAATCGATGACCAGCAGGGCAAAACTCTCGTCGCCGCTGCTTCCAATGACAAGGAACTTGCCGCCCAGTGCAAGGGCAAGAACGGAATCGAAGCCGCGGCAATCGTCGGCAAGGCTGTTGCAGAGCGTGCTATCGCAAAAGGTATCACCACTATCGCATTCGACCGTGGAGGATATCTTTTCCACGGCAGAGTTAAAAGTTTGGCAGATGCTGCCCGTGAAGGCGGCCTCGTATTCTAATCGGAAAGACTATGGCAAATACAAATGTTAAAAGAGTAAAAACCTCTGAACTTGAACTCAAGGACAGACTGGTTTCCATCCAGAGGGTTACCAAGGTGACCAAGGGTGGACGTCACTTCCGCTTTGCTGCTATTGTAGTCGTAGGTGACGAGAACGGCGTTGTAGGTTATGGTCTTGGAAAGGCTAACGAAGTTACCGCCGCCATCGCAAAGGGTGTTGAGGATGCCAAGAAGAATCTCGTGAAGATTCCCGTCATCAACACTACCATCCCTCACGAGCAGGAGAGCAAATTCGGCGGTTCACGCGTATTCATGAAGCCCGCCGCTCCCGGTACCGGTGTTAAGGCAGGTGGTGCTATGCGTGCCGTGTTCGAGTCCGCAGGCATCCAGAACGTGCTTGCAAAATCAAAGGGATCATCCAACCCCCACAACCTCGTCAAGGCTACTATCACAGCCCTTTCCGAGATGAGGGACGCTTATACCGTAGCCGGTCTGCGCGGTGTTCCCATGACTAAGGTTTTTAACGGCTAGGAGGATAGGATTATGGCAAAAATCAAACTTACACAGATCCGCAGCAAGAATGGCTGCGATCCCCGCCAGAAGGCTAATCTTCGTTGCCTCGGTGTACGCAAGATGCATCAGACCGTTGAGGTCGAGGATACTCCCGTCATCAGGGGTATGATCGCCAAGGTTGCGCATCTTCTTAAAGTTGAAGAAATCTAAGGAGGACCCGAGTTATGAAACTTAACAATATCGCACCTGCAGCAGGTGCAACACACACTAGCAAGAGAGTGGGTCGCGGACAGGGTTCCGGCAAAGGCGGCACCGCCACACGCGGTACCAAGGGTGCACAGGCCCGTGCGGGATATGAGCACAAGATCGGCTTCGAAGGCGGTCAGATGCCTATCCAGCGTATCCTCCCCAAGTTCGGATTCAAGAATCCCACGAGGGTTGAGTACAGAGCCGTCAACGTCGCTGACGTAGAGGCTGTGGCAGCCGCTCTCAAGGTTACGGAAATTGGTTTTGAGCAGTTCAAGGCCGCTGGAATCGTCTCCAAGACAGACCTCGTGAAGGTTCTTGGAAACGGTGAAATCAAGACCGCCCTGACTGTCAAGGCCGACGCATTCTCAAAATCAGCCATTGCAAAAATCGAGGCTGCCGGTGGCAAGGCGGTCGTAGCTGAATAATTATGAAGAAGTTTATAGAAACAATTCAGAACATCTTCAAGATAGAGGAACTGCGTAAGAGAATTGTCTATACGTTCGCCCTTATCCTGGTGTATCGCCTCGGATGTTTCGTCGTGCTTCCCGGCATCGATGCATCCATGCTGGCGAAACTCCAGCAGACCACGAGCGAAGGTCTTGTAGGCCTTCTCAACATGTTCTCCGGCGGAGCGTTCGGCAATGCCTCTATCTTCGCGCTGGGTGTGATGCCGTACATTTCGGCATCCATTGTCATCCAGCTGCTCGGAGTGTTCCTTCCTTACTTCCGCAAACTCCAGATGGAGGGTGAAAGCGGTCGTAAGAAGATGAATCAGTACACCAGGTATCTTACCATCCTTATCATCTGCATTCAGGGACCGGCTTACATCGCCACCCTGCACAGTCAGATTCCGATGGCCGCTTTCACTGCGGTAAGTGTGCTGGGTTGGAGCAACTTCGTCTATAACCTCGTCGCGACAGTTATCCTGATGGGAGGCTCGATGTTCGTGATGTGGCTCGGTGAAAGAATCACAGACCGCGGTATCGGCAACGGTATTTCGCTTATCATTATGATAGGCATCGTGGCCCGTCTGCCTTTCGCTCTCGCCGCAGAAATCGGTACGAGGTTCAATCAGGTGAGCGGTGGAGCTCTTATGTTTGTCGTTGAACTTGTTATCTGGCTGTTCGTCATTGCGGCGGCCATCGCTCTCGTTCAGGCAGTCCGCAGAGTCCCCGTACAGTATGCAAAGAGGGTTATCGGCAACCGTCAGTACGGCGGAGTCCGTCAGTACATTCCTCTCAAGATCAATGCGGCAGGCGTTATGCCCATCATCTTCGCCCAGGCTTTGATGCTTTTCCCGCTTCTCTTCTCACGTTGGGATGCGACCAGAGGACTTGCCGCAACCTTGAGCAACTACACCGGATTCTGGTATAACTTCATTTTCGGCTTGATGGTCATTATCTTCACATATTTCTATACTGCCGTTACGGTCAATCCGACTATGATGGCGGAGAATATGAAGCAGAATGGCGGATTCATTCCTGGTGTGAAGCCGGGCAAGAAGACAGTCGAGTACCTTGACTCAATTATGTCGAGGGTTACTCTTCCTGGTTCAATCTTCCTCGCTGTCATATCAATACTCCCTGCTTTTGCGCAGAAGCTCGGTATAGGCAACCAGTTTGCGAGTTTCTACGGCGGTACATCGCTGCTGATTCTCGTGGGCGTTGTGCTCGATACCCTGCAGCAGGTTGAAAGTTATTTGCTGATGCGCCACTACGACGGCCTTATGAAGACCGGCCGTCTGTCCGGACGCTCAGGTATGTAGTTCTTTGAAAATTTAAAGGAAGATGGTAAAGCCCAAGACCGAAGAGGAGATTGAACTGTTGCGCGAGAATGCCATCATCGTCTCAAAGACATTGGCTGAAGTCGGTAAGGCGGTTGCCCCGGGTGTGTCAACTCTGGAGTTGAATAGGGTGGCCGAGACTTTTATCCGCGACAATGGTGCGATTCCTTCCTTTCTTGGTTTTGACGGCTTTCCTGCAGCGCTTTGCATCTCTGTGAACGACACCGTTGTGCACGGTTTCCCTTCGGAATACGTGCTTAAGGAAGGTGACATCGTTTCAGTGGACTGCGGTACGCTCTATAAGGGTTATAACGGAGATTCGGCTTACACTTTCCCGGTAGGGGAGGTGTCTGCCGATACCCGTAAGCTTCTGGACGTCACCAAGGCCTCCCTGTACAAGGGAATCGAAGCGGCTGTAGCAGGCAACAGGACCGGCGACATAGGATACGCGGTGCAAACGTATGCCGAATCATTCGGGTTCTCCGTGGTCAGGGAATTGGAAGGCCACGGGCTCGGCAGGG
>JAKSKJ010000070.1 GCA_024401795.1 Bacteroidales bacterium
AATACGATAAATATTCATTAAATTTGTCAACGGATAGAAAGAATATGCTATGTTAGTCAGAAAAGGAACCCCGTCGGACTGGATTGGTCTGGAAAACGTCAACTGGAAGGAAAAATTCCCCTATAAACCTCAGGTGCAGTTCAGAGTGTGGCACGACGGTGCCTCGTTCCATCTGGAATACAAGGTCAGGGAGCAGGGGACAAGGGCTCTCCAGACCGTTCTCGGCGGCCCTGTTTACGAAGACTCCTGCGTGGAATGTTTCATTCAGCCCGACCCGGCGGACCCGCATTACTACAATTTCGAATTCAACCCCATCGGTATGATGGCTATGGCCTGCCGCACGGGACGCAATGACCCCGAAGACGCGCCTCAACCGGTGTTGGAAAGCGTCAGGATTGAACCTTCTGCCGGAAGGGAATCTTTTGAAGAAAAGTTCGTGGAGGAATGGAGCCTGAAAATAGCAATTCCGGCGTCGGCTCTCTTCAACTCGGGAGTGAAGGATTTCAGCGGACGCAGTATGAGGATGAATTTCTTCAAGTGCGGTGACGGGTTGAAAGAGCCACATTTTGTCACCTGGGCGCCGATTGACACCCCGAAGCCGGACTATCACCGTCCGGAATTTTTCCAACCCGTGGATTTTGAATAATTCCGAAATATTATGACTTCTGCGGCTACGGGGTGCCGGAAGGGCTAGCCGCGAAAAGCAACTGCCAAATAATCAGAATATAATGACAAGAATTGAAAATTATGACCTGAGCGGAAGGAACACCTTCGGAATGAAGGTCAAGTGCGCCCTGTTCATAGAATACAGCACGGCGAAGGAACTGGAGTCCATTGACTGGGATTCACTGCCCAAGCCGGTGATGCACATAGGTGGCGGTTCCAATCTGTTGTTTACCAAAGACTTCCCCGGAACGATACTTCATTCCTGCATCAACTATGTGAAATATGTGGATGTGGGGCTGGACGAAATACCCGTGATGGCGGGCTCCGGCGTCATTTTCGACGATTTCGTCGCCAACGTGAGCGGCAACGGACTCTGGGGTCCGGAGAATCTCTCACTTATCCCGGGAGAGGTCGGGGCCGCGGCAGTGCAGAATATCGGAGCCTATGGCGTCGAGGTCAAGGACATCATAAAAGGAGTGGTCTGCTACGATACAGTGGAACGGAAGTCAGTGAAATTCCAGAATGACGAATGTCGTTACGGATACAGGGACTCTATGTTCAAGGGTGCTCAGGGACGGTACATCGTGACAGCCGTGCTGTTCCGAGTCAGCCGCGCCTTCGCCCCGAAACTCGAATACAAGGGAGTACGCGAAGCCTTGGGACTTTCGCCCGATGCCGCCGTTCCGGAAGACCTCACGCCTCAGAGAGTGAGGGAGGCCATAATCGGGGTCCGACGGGCCAAACTTCCCGATCCGGCTGAAATCGGCAGCGCCGGAAGCTTCTTCAAGAATCCCGTGACGGATGCCGTCAGTTTCGCCCACGTGATAGACGTTGCGCGCGAGGAGTTCGGCCCCGACGTCACCGTACCCCATTACATCCTTGAGGGAGGAATGGTAAAAATCCCCGCCGCCTGGCTGATAGACCGTTGCGGTTTCAAGGGAGCCGTCCAGGGAGGTGCCGCTGTGTATGAGAAGCAGCCTCTGGTCATTGTCAATGCAGAAGGGAAGGCTACACCTTCAGATATCATTGCCCTTGAGAAAAGAATAATCGAGGGGGTCGGGAATAAGTTCGGAATTGTTCTCCATCCCGAAGTCGAGCACGTCTAGCCCGTAAGTTCATCCCTGAATATATCGTGCTCCTCCTGAGTCAGGAATGCCGTTTTGATGGGAACCATAAACATCCTCTCTTTGAGAGATGCATCCAGTTCCTTGTAATCCAGGACTCTCTGGGCGTCTTTCTCTGTGGTGACGAGGACTGCGGTGGGGCACTTGTCAGATGCAAACTTTATCTCCCGGAAATCTTTCGGGGTGAAGCGGTGGTGGTCCGGGAATCCGAATTTCCTGACGATGTTGTAGATGCCGCTCAGATAGTTTCTGAGAGGTTTGTCCTTGGCTATTCCGGTGAAAAGAATCAGTTTCTTGGAATATACGTACCTGTGGTCGGAGATATCGAAAACCGGCTGGAGGGGGCAGTATTCCATATATGTGAACAGAACCAGCTGTCTTTTCCCTCCGGCGGACGTTCCGCAGCAGCCGGTGGTGGAGAAGTTCTTTACTCCGAGTTCCTCCGCCCAGTCCGTCCTTGTCTTCTCGTCAAGATATCCGGGGCATTTGGTGACGATGATGATGTCGGCCTCCCCGATGCGCTCCGGCAAATCCCTGAGTCTGCCGAGTGGCAGCAGATGGTCTTTGTGGAGGGGGTGATTGTAATCAACGAGGATGATGTTCAGGTCTGCCCGCAACTTTCTGTATTGGAAGGCATCGTCAAGAATAATGATGTCCGCCCCGATTTCCTTGAAATGCGTGAGCAGCCGGCATCCTTCGATCCTGTCTTTGTCAACGGCCACGGCGACTTCCGGGAATTTTTTCTTTATCTGCAGAGGCTCGTCGCCGAAAGCCGCGGCGCTTCCGTCAACCGTGACCTGCTGGAATCCGCTGCTTTCACGTTTGTAGCCCCTTGACAGTACGGCGATTTTCCTGTCCGACCATTTTCCTCCGGCCAGAAGTTCACGCAGAATCATCTCGGTGTGCGGAGTCTTGCCTGTGCCTCCTGCGCTTATGTTGCCGACGCAGATGGTGGGCACCTCGGCGCGCTGCGATTTCAAAACGCCCTTGTCATACAGGAAATTGCGCAGTTTCAGAACTGCGTAATAGGGAAACAGCAGAACCTTGTCAATCATAATTGGCGCAAATATAGTCAAGAATTCCGTATAATTCGTCCGGGTCAAGGGTTGTCACCATTTTCATTCTGGTCTCCTTGAAGTCTGGGAGACCTTTGAAGTAGCAGGAAAGATGCCTCCGCATTTCATAGATGCCCCTTTTCTCGCCTTTGTGCTTCAAGGAAAGGGCAAGATGCCTTTTTGCCAGAGCCACGCGGTCGGCGGTGCTCATAGGCGGCATTTCCTCCCCGTGCTCAAGGTAATACTTGATTTCCCTGAAAATCCAGGGGTGCCCGAAGGTGGCGCGTCCCACCATTATTCCATCTACGCCGTAGCGGTTGAAGGCTTCCGCCGCCTTCTTCCCGTCCGTTATGTCGCCGTTTCCGATGATGGGAATGTGCATCCGGGGGTTGTTCTTCACCTCCCCGATGAGCGTCCAGTCTGCCTCACCCTTATACATCTGACATCGAGTCCTGCCGTGTATGGTCAGCGCCTGTATCCCCACGTCCTGCAGTCTCTCCGCCAGCCCGACTATTATTTTGGAGTTGTCGTCCCAGCCGAGCCGGGTCTTGACAGTCACCGGTTTGCCGACAGCTTCCACCACGGCCTTTGTGATGGCCACCATCTTGTCGGGGTCGCGCATCATTCCGGATCCCGCTCCACGGCCCGCAATCTTGCTTACGGGGCAGCCGAAGTTTATGTCAATCACGTCGGCGCCGTGGCCTCCGGCTATTTCCGCAGCCCTGTCGGCCATTCTGGCCGCCTCCACCATCGACTCGGGAATATGCCCGTAAATCTGGATTCCTATGGGCGCCTCTTCGTCGGACGTTCTCATCTTGGCTATCGCCTTCTCCGCGTCGCGGATGAGCCCGTCCGAGGGGATGAACTCGGTATACACCATATCCGCACCCTGCTCTCTGCAGAGTACGCGGAAGGAGGCGTCGGTCACATCCTCCATAGGGGCGAGAAGCACAGGCCTCCCGCCAAGATCGAGATTCCCTATTTTCAAGTTTAGACTGTGAGGATATCCTTTTCCTTTGCGGCTACGGTCTCATCGACTTTCTTTACGTACTTGTCGGTGAGTTTCTGTGCCTCATCTTCGGCTTCCTTCTCGGTGTCTTCGGAAAGGCCATCGTTCTTCTGGGCCTTCTTAAGGGCATCGACGGCATCTCTGCGGGAATTCCTGATGACAATCTTGGAGTTCTCTCCAGTGGCCTTTGCCTTCTTGATGAGTTCCTTGCGTCTCTCTTCGGTCAGGGCGGGAACGGTGCAGCGGATGAGTTCTCCGTTGTTGGAAGGGGTGAGTCCGAGGTTGGCGTCGAGGATAGCCTTTTCGATTTTCGGAATCAGCGACTTCTCCCAAGGCTGGATGGCCAGGGTCTTGGCATCGGGAGCATTGATGGAAGCTACCTGCTGGATGGGAGTGGGGGTACCGTAGTAATCGACCATCACGCCGTTGAAAACGGACGGATTGGCCTTGCCTACCCGGTATGTCTTGAGATCCTCCTCAAGGAACTTGATGGCGGACTGCATCTTTGCTTCAGCGCCGCTGATGATTTCTTTTGCTTTGTCGGTCAACATAGTATTATAAAGGTTTATGCGTGAACGATGGTGCCTATCTTCTTGCCTTTTATTATGTCAAGGATGGCGCCCGGGGTGTTGATATTGAATACGATGATGGGAACGGGACCCTGCTCGCAGAGCGAATAGGCGGTGGCGTCCATCACCTTGAGGTGCTCGGAAAGGCATTGGTCGAAGGTCACTTCCTCATATTTGACGGCCTCGGGGTTGGTTTCCGGGTTGAGGTTGTACACTCCATCCACGCGGGTTCCCTTCAGCAGGGCGTCCGCCTTGAGTTCGAGCGCACGCAACGCGGCGCCGGAGTCGGTGGAGAAGTAGGGATTGCCGGTTCCTCCGGAAATGATGGCTACACCCCCGTTCTCGAGGACTTTGACCGCTTCGTCCCGGTCGTAGAGCCTGGCAATGGGTTCCATCGGAGTGGCGGTGAACACTTCGGAATTGACCCCTATTCCCCGGAGGGCGGAAGCCAGGGCCAGCGAGTTGATGACGGTCGCCAGCATACCCATCCTGTCTCCGGTCACGCGGTCATAACCTTTGTCCAGACCTTGAAGGCCTCTGAAGATGTTGCCGCCACCGTTGACTACGGCTACCTGAAAGCCGGCATCGGTGACTTTTTTGATTTCGGTTGCAAATTTGAGGAGGCTTGCTTCGTCGAGGCCTTTCCTTGAAGGGCCGCCGAGGCTTTCTCCGCTCAGTTTTAGTAGGACTCTCTTATACATAAGTACAAATTTGGCTGAAAATTATGGAAATTGCAAGATTCGGACTATATTTGCAATCCTGTTTGGAATAATTTCAACGCAAATGTTCATATTCAATTCATCTATCGGAAAGAAATTCATCCAGGCTGTGTCGGGTGCATTTCTCATCGTGTTCCTTCTTCTTCACGGCACGATCAACTTCTTTTCAGTAATCGATTCCTTCACGGGAAAATTCGGAGCCGTCGCTGCTGACGGTGCCCTGTTTACAGCGGGAGACGGTCTTTTCAAGCTGGGTTGCGACTTTATGAGCACTCCGGTCATTTCCATTATGGTGCCCGTCCTTGCCCTCGGTTTCGCCGTTCATATCCTTTACGGATGCTGGCTCACCGTCAAGAATGTCATTGCCCGTGGCGGTGTGAAGCGCTACGAGGTCTCCAGCAGGGCGGCCGCCGATTCCTGGTCCTCACGCAACATGTTTGTACTGGGAATCCTCATCATCGGCTTCATCTGCTTCCACCTCTTCCATTTCTGGGCGAAGATGCAGCTGCTCGAATTCTTCCCGAGCCTCGGTGAGGCGGAGAACAATCCTTACCTTCTCCTGATGACCACATTCTCCAGCTGGTGGGTTCTCGCCCTCTATATAATTTGGTTCGTTGCCCTCTGGTTCCACCTTACCCACGGATTCTGGAGCATGTTCCAGACTGTCGGCTGGGATGGCCAGACCTGGTTCAAGAGGGTGAAGGTGCTCGGAGTCATCGTTGCTACCCTCATCTGCCTCATCTTCGTGGCAGTCGCGGTCAACGCCTTCATTCAGGCCAATTTCCTGATTGTGCTGTAGGTTTTGTTTTTAAGTAAATATTTTATACCTTTGCGGTCCCTAATTTTGTAGGGATCGCAATTTTTATTAAGTATTAACCATTAAGATCAAGACAATGGACACACAAAGTTACAAGACAGTATCG
>JAKSKJ010000071.1 GCA_024401795.1 Bacteroidales bacterium
ACGTTGCTGAACCTGCCGGGCTCCTTGTCCGGGTCCAGATGGTTGAAGACGCATCCTGTCAGTGCCGGCAGGACGGCAAGTGCAAGAATCAATATCTGTCTGAATCTCATAATTCGGCAAATATAGTGTCTTTTTTCTATATTTGCGGACGTGTTGAAGGAATTTTCATATTATCTGAGAATGGAAAGGCAGTTGTCTCCCAACACGGTGTCTGCATATTCTTCTGACGTCGAAGACTTTCTGGCGTTCTGTGGGGATGGGGGCACCGGGGCGGACAGCGTTGCTGTGGAGGAATATGTGAAAAGCCGGTCCGGCATCCTTACCAAAAGGTCGCAGGCCAGATTGCTCAGTTCCCTGAGGTCCTTCTTCGACTGGCTGATTCTGGAAGGGGAGCGCAAGGACAATCCCTGCGACAGGGTTGATGCTCCGAAGCTCGGACGCTATCTGCCGGAGGTGCTTTCGGTGGAGGAGGTGGCGGCCATAATAGAAAGCGTGGACACCGGGACTTGGAACGGGATGCGGGACAGGGCGATGCTGGAGATGCTGTACGGCTGCGGTCTGCGCGTGTCGGAACTCTGTGCCCTGAAGATTTCCTGCGTCTATGGGAAGGAAAGTTTCGTGCGTGTGATAGGGAAAGGCAACAAGGAGAGGATAGTGCCTGTTTCCGATACCGCCTTGGCGGCATTCGGGGAATATCTGGCCGTGAGGCCGGCTCCGGAAGCTCCGGATTATGATGACCTTGCCTTTCTCAACCGTTTCGGGAAGCCGATAAGCAGAGTGGCAGTGTTCACTATGATAAAGAAACAGGCGCTTCTGGCGGGGGTCAGGAAAGAAATCTCGCCCCATACCTTCAGGCATTCATTCGCCACTCACCTTATTGAGAACGGTGCGGACCTCCGCGTTGTGCAGGAGATGCTCGGGCACGAAAGCATTCTGACTACAGAGATATACACACATATAGATTCGGCCACCTGGCAGGCGGCCGTGATAAGTGCGCATCCCAGGAAATAGGCCTATTTTTCTTTGGCTCTGGCCTTGTTGAAACAATCCCTGCAGAGGGGCTCGTAAACGTTTTTCTCTCCCAGCATCACCAACTCCGAATTTTTGGCGAGACGGTGGGAGTGATTGGCAAGGTTGCCGCATTTCACGCAGATGGCGTGTACTTTCTGGACGTCTTCCCCAATAGCCATAAGATCCGGCATCGGCCCGAAGGGCTTGCCCATGAAGTCGGTGTCGAGCCCTGCAACGATGACTCTTATGCCGTGGTTGGCGAGGAACTGGACAACTTCGATGATGGAATTGTCGAAGAACTGCGCTTCGTCGATTCCTACCACCTGCACGCCGGGTTCGAGTTCGAGAATCTCGGCGGGGCTCTTTACGGGTGATGCCACTATGCTGTTGGCATCGTGTGATACAACCTCCACCTCAGAGTACCTGTTATCGACTGTCGGTTTGAAAACGGCTATCTTCTGGTTCGCCAATTTGGCTCTCCTGAGCCTGCGGATGAGTTCTTCTGTCTTGCCTGAGAACATTGAGCCGCAAATCACTTCGATGCAGCCGGTTTTTTTGTGGTTTTCTGAAAACATTTGTGTAGATTTGTAGTTGACCTATGCAAATATAGTAATTATTGCGCTATGGAAAAAGAAAAATTGAATGAGATTGAAGCCGGGATTGAGCGGCTTCAGGAACAGATAGATGAGCTTCGTTCCCGGTTGGAAGAACTGAAGAACGGGCTTGAACCGGAGTTTGAGGCGGCGCCGGAGACATTGGGCGTACCGGTTGATATAATGTTGGACGAGCCGGAACCGGAAGTCGCAGGGCCGGAAGCCGTTGAACCGGAACCCGAACCCGTTGAACCGGAGTTGGAAGCCGAAGAACCGGAACCGGAAACCGTTGAACCGGAGCCTGTGGCTGAGCCGGAACCGGAGGTCGAGGAACCCGAACCTGCACCCGAGCCGGAAGCCGAAGAGTCGGAACCGGAGCCGGAAGCCGTGGAACCCGAGCCTGTGCCCGAACCCGCCGCACCCGAACCGGAACCCGTCAATCTGGATTATCAGTGGGTCAAGGATATCCCCGGCGGACCGGTGACCAATATAATAAGCGGCATATCTCTCAACGACAGGGTGCTTCTCATCAATACCCTTTTCAAGGAAGACCCGATTCTGTTCCAGCAGACCATAGTCGCTTTCAACGGGATGACTTCTCTCTATGAGGCGGTGGAATACATCAAGTCGAGATTCCCCGACTGGAATCTTGCTTCCGAAACTGTTTACAGGCTGATGATGGCTGCCAGGAGGAAGCTGAAATAATGGCGGGGATTCTGTACATCGTGCCTACTCCGGTAGGGAATCTGGAGGATATGACCCTGAGGGCCGTGAGGGTGTTGAAAGAGGCGGACCTGATTCTTGCGGAGGACACGCGTACGAGTGCCGTTCTGCTGAACCATTACGACATTAAAGGCAAACTTTCGTCTTATCATAAATTCAATGAGCATCAGACCACCGGCATCATAAAGGAGAAAATCCTGGCGGGGCGGAACGTCGCTCTGGTGAGCGATGCCGGCACCCCGGGCATTTCGGATCCGGGTTTTCTGCTTGCGAGGGCCTGTGCGGAAGAGGGAATTGAAGTACAGACCCTGCCGGGTCCGACTGCCTGCATCCCTGCCGTCGTGTCGTCCGGACTCCCTTGTGACAGATTCTGTTTCGAAGGCTTCCTGCCGCAGAAGAAAGGCCGTCAGAGCATTCTCGCGGAACTGGCTGGGGAGCGCAGGACTATGGTCTTCTACGAATCTCCTTTCCGGCTGGTCAGGACTCTGGAGCAGTTCGCGGAGGTCTTCGGGCCGGACAGGGATTGTTCCGTGGCCAGGGAGATATCAAAATTGCACGAAACTCATCACCGCGGCACCCTGGCCGGTCTCGCGGCATATTTCAAGGACAATGAGCCCAAGGGCGAGATAGTGATAGTGGTGGCGGGACTGCCCGCGCCTGTCCGTGGGGAACACAAAAACAAATATAAAGGAGGGAAGGAGCGTGGAGAGGAAGAATCCGGAACAAAGGAATAGGGTTTCCGCAACGTTCAAGGCCGGTGCCGTTTCGCTGGCATTTCTTATTATCGGTTACCAGATTGCACTTTTCGTGCACAGGACTTCTGTAGAGCGCATAGCATCTTTGCGGGACCACCCGGACACCGTGTTCGTGGTGGACAGCGCTCTGGCGGCGCGTATATTGTCCTACAGTGGGTCAGCGGTTCGGACAGCCGGAACTGAAACACGGGCGGACAAGTCTGCGGCCCGGGCCGGCGGGCAGTCTTATGCGGGTGCGGTGACGGTGCGGAGGGAGGCCTCTCATTCGGAAACGGTGAAACGCGTCCGGGAGGAGACGCGCCGTGTGGAATCTTTCAGTTTCAACCCTAATACCGTGAGCGTTCCGGAACTGCAACGGCTCGGTTTTACGGAAAAGCAGGCCCTCGCCATAGACAATTACCGGGCGAAAGGCGGGAGATTCAGGCGCAGGAGCGATTTCGCAAAGTCCTTCGTGGTGTCCGACTCCGTGTTCAGGAGATTGGAAAAGTTCATTGACATTCCTCTTGTGGATATCAATTCGGCGGATTCGGCCGCTCTGGACGAACTGCCCGGAATAGGAGGCTACTTCGCTTCACGGATAGTGTCCTACAGAAAGGAACTGGGGGCTTATTCGTATCCGGAGCAGCTGATGGATCTGCCGCATTTCGACAGGGAAAAGTATGAAGCCCTGGCAGACCTTATATGCTGCGGGGCGGTACGGGATTCATTTGCCCTGTGGTCTCTGCCCGTGGAGGAATTGAAGAAGCACCCGTATGTGCGTTCCTATCAGGTGGCAAGGGCAATCGTGCTGTACAGGGAAAACAATCCCCGCAGCGCGTGGACCGTTGACGGTCTTGCCTCTGCGGGGATAATATCATCTGAGACTGCGGAAAAACTTTCCCGCTGTGCTATTGCCCGGCCTGACTGAACTTTTCGCTCTGTTTCCTGATGAGTTCGTCAAGGACTCCCTTGTCGAAGTAGTTGATTTTCATCGCGGCCTTTACCTCAGCCAGAGTTTGCGAGGCGGCTTTTCTGGCGGCTTCGGTGCCTTCCTTGAGGACGGCATACACGTAAGGTATGTCCTTCTCGAGTTCGTGCCTTCGTGCGCGTATCGGTTCCAGGGTGTCGTTGAGGACTGCTGTGAGAAAATTCTTTATCATCACGTCGCCCAGACCTCCCTTGCGGTACTGCTCCTTGACTTCATCAAGGCTGTGGAACTCGAAGCTTGCCTTGCGTCCCACGAAGCAGTCTCCGAACTTGTCGAAGTGCTCCGGCCGGCAGAATGCGTCCAGATAGGTGAAGACGGTGTTGCCTTCGACCTTGCCGGGATCGCTCACCTGAAGGTGCCCGGGATCGGTGAACATTCCCTTGACCTTGCGGGCCACCTCTTCCGCGGAATCGGACAGGTAGATGCAATTGCCCAGGGATTTGCTCATCTTAGCCTTGCCGTCGGTGCCGGGGAGCCTCATACAAGCGGAATTGTCGGGAAGCATTATCTCCGGTTCCACCAGAACCGGGCCGTAGGTGGAGTTGAACTTGCGTACGATCTCGCGGGTCTGCTCTATCATCGGCTCCTGATCCTCCCCGACGGGTACGGTCGTCGCCTTGAACGCCGTTATGTCCGCCGCCTGTGATATCGGGTAGCAGAAGAATCCGACAGGGGTGCCAGTCCTGTTGTCATCGCTGTCCGAGAAGCCCCGCATCTGAATCTCCGCCTTGACGGTCGGATTGCGCTGGAGACGCTGTACCGTCACCAGATTCTGATAGAAGAAGTCCAGTTCGGTAAGTTCGCTTATCTGGGACTGAATGAAGAGATGCGATTTCCCGGGATCCAGACCGGCGGACAGGTAGTCGAGGGCTACCTCGATGATGTTCTCGCGCACTTTCTCGGGATTGTCCGCGTTGTCGGTGAGAGCCTGGGCATCGGCTATCATTATGTATATCTCGTCGAACTTGCCGCTGTTCTGCAGTTCGACACGCCTGCGCAGTGAGCCCACGTAATGTCCTATGTGAAGGCGACCGGTGGGCCGGTCGCCTGTGAGTATTATCTTTCCCATCAGTCTTTGACTTCTTTCAGTTTCTCGCGGACAAGGGCCTCTATCTCGTCGCAGAGTTCCGTGTTGTCCTTGAGCAGTTGCTTGACTGCAGCCATTCCCTGGGCCAGTTTCTCATCCTTGTAGCTGAACCAGCTGCCGCTCTTGTGCACGATGTCGAACTCGACGGCAAGGTCCACGATTTCCCCCACGTGGGAGATGCCTTCGCCATATACGATGTCGAACTCCGCCTTCTTGAAGGGGGGAGCCATCTTGTTCTTGACAACTTTCACGCGGGTTCTGTTGCCGGTGGCTTCGTCGCCGTCCTTGAGCTGGGTTGTGCGGCGCACGTCTATGCGTACGGATGCGTAGAACTTGAGGGCGTTGCCTCCGGTCGTCGTCTCGGGATTGCCGAACATCACACCTATCTTCTCGCGCAACTGGTTGATGAAAATGCAGCAGGTGTTGGTCTTGGAAATGTTTGCGGTGAGTTTCCTGAGGGCCTGGCTCATAAGGCGGGCCTGAAGGCCTACCTTGTTGTCACCCATTTCCCCTTCGATTTCCGCCTTCGGCGTGAGGGCCGCCACGGAGTCGATTACAACGATGTCGATGGCGCCGCTCCTGATGAGGTTGTCGGCGATTTCAAGCGCCTGCTCCCCGTTGTCCGGTTGTGAAATGAGCAGGGTTTCGAGGTTCACACCCAGGGCCTGGGCGTAGGAGCGGTCGAATGCGTGCTCCGCGTCAATCATCGCCGCTATGCCGCCGGCTTTCTGGGCTTCGGCTATGGCGTGGATGGCGAGGGTGGTCTTGCCGCTCGATTCGGGGCCGTAAATCTCGATGATACGCCCTCTGGGATAACCTCCGATTCCGAGTGCGTGGTCCAGTGCTACGGAACCGCTCGGAATTACCTGAACGTCCCATTCTGGCTGATCTCCCAACTTCATGATCGT
>JAKSKJ010000072.1 GCA_024401795.1 Bacteroidales bacterium
CCTTGCTGCATCTGACTCTTATCTCCGTTTGAATGAGGTCGTAGCCGCTGATGTCAGCCACGTTGATGCGGCTGTTGCGATCCTGACGGTTTGCAGCGGGTATATTCTCCTCAGGGGGGCTTAATAGAGGGGGAATGCCCCCCTGGGGAGAATATACCCGCTGCTTATATTCAAGTTCTCCAAGAGAATACACCTGCTGTGGACGTTCGGGCTTCTGCCTGCTGCAAGAAAGCAATTCCAATCCGGATATGCTGATTTCCGATGCGCTGAGAATGTCTCCGGCATCTTCAAAGCGCCCTTCTTTATAGAGCTTCCGTGCCGTTTCGTATGCACGCACACCGTCCACCGATTTGGCGCTGAATAGGGGAGCGACCTGCATCTGAGTGCCGATGAATCGTGGCAGAATCCCGCGGATGGAGTCTTCGTCAACCCCGTCAAGCGGGCAAATCCGGTCTATATCTTTCTCCCTGTCGTAAGAAGGGGTAGTGGCACCGAAACTTACTCCGGCAATGTATTCCTTTTCGTGGCTCTGCAGTTCTTCGGCCAATTTGGTCGCCTTGCCTATGCATACGAGCAGCATACCGGTTGCCAGAGGGTCAAGCGTACCCGCGTGCCCGACTTTGATGTTTTTCTTGCCGAAATGCCTGCCGGCCATCCATTTGATCTTGCGTATGACATCCGCCGAAGTCCACCTGTACGGCTTGTCAACTGGCAGTATGATTCCCTCCGGATAGGCCTCCAACTCCCGTTTCAGCACTTCTCCCGGAGCCGGGACAAAAGGTCCTTTCGTCTCGCTGAACAGTTTCAGGTATGCCGCCGCTTCTGATACGACGTAAGTGCTTCCGACAATCAGCACGGTTTTCTTTCCGGCGGCGAACGAAAAGGCTTTGTCAACGGCCTCCCTTACGGAGCCGGTGGGATGAATGGCGATTCCCGGCGATACCTCTCTGAATGCGGCCGCGAGATTCCGGACCGGCAGTGCCCTCGGGGTGGCGGGGGAGCAGAGGAATACTTCGGCATCTTCGGGAATGAGGCTGATGTTGGTCCTGTAGTCCTTGTCCGCCATCACCCCGTACACAATCACGGGTTTGTCGCCGACTGACGTGAAGTTCGAACTGAGAGCGGCGGGGTTGTGACCTATGTCCAGAATACATTCCGCTTTCTTTCCGTTCGGCGTGCGGGCTTCGGTTTTTTCCCAGCGTCCGTGGAGACCCGTGATTGCCGCCGTCCTTGCGAGCGCATCCATATCGGCCTTTATGCCAAGAATGTCCAATGCACAGAGTACGGTTCTCAAATTTTCTTTCTGGCAGGGGCTCTTGAGGTCGAGGGCGCCGATTACGGCATCCGGCTCGAATGGTATGGAGTCGGCATAGTGGAGTCTGCACCCTTTTTCGGAGGCGATGCGCTCGAAAACCGGGTCGGTTTCGGCATCGCGCCCCCATACCAGAGCGGGAACGGCTTTTTTGAAGATTCCGGCTTTTTCGGCCGCGATTTTCTGCCTGGTGTCACCCAGAATTTCACAGTGGTCCAGCCCTATGCCGGTGATTACCGACAACTCCGGGGTGATGATGTTGGTGCTGTCGAGTCTGCCTCCGAGCCCCACTTCAATCACGGCAAAATCTACTTTCTGTTTTGAGAACCATTGGAAAGCCATTGCGGTCGTCACCTCAAAGAGTGTCATTCCTTCGATGTCGTCCTCCCATCTGTCGAGGAAATCCTGCACCTCGCCCGGCGGAATCATAGTGTATCCTCCGTCCGAGACGATTTTCATCCTTTCCCGGAAATCGAGGATGTGTGGCGAGGTGTACAGGCCTACCTTCAACCCCGTGGCCGCCAATGCCGCCGCGAGCATAGAACATACCGAGCCCTTGCCGTTGGTGCCGGCCACGTGGATGCTCCGGAAATCTCCTGACGGGCTGCCGAGGATACGGTCCAGGCGCCTTATTGCATCCAATCCCGGTTTATATGAGTCCTTGGTGAAACCTGCCGTGGCGACGGACTGGTGCCTTTTGAATAGTTCCTCAATTTCCATACCCCAAAATTAATAATTATAAATTAATAATTATATTTGTGAATTATATGATATCGGTCCTCCATTCTCCGTACATTATTGACGGGGTGCAGCAGGAGCTCACTCCCGCCCAGATTATCGGCATCGCCGGTGATTCTGCGGATTGTGACGCCAAGTTTGATCCCGTTGTTGACGAAAGTGCCGAGCCCGGTCTTGATGCCATCCGGTTCGATTCCCTGAATTACGAAGACTATCTTCCGGGTATCATTTCCGCCGAGCGAGTTATGCCGGTGGCTTTCGCCGGTCAGTTTGCCAGAAGCAGGGTGGCGGGAGCGCTTGTGGATGCCATCTGGCACAAGGGCCATTTCAGAATCGGAGACCTGACACCGGCTTTGTCCTGGAAGGTCAACCGCTCTACCGTCGGGAATATGGCGGCTTTTTACCGCTCTGTGGAGGCTGCCGGCGACTATGTCAATGAACTCGGCCTTGAGTTTTCATCCTGCGATGTTGAAGAGGCTGAGGTATGTGCCCTGACCGCGAAAGCGATGGTGACGGAGTCTGAAAGTTCCGAAGAACTCTTTGTGGCCCAACCGTTCCGGTCGGAAAATCCGTTGATGGAGGACGGTATAATCCCGGACAGACTGGATTGCGATCCTGACAGCTGGGTGGTGTACATTCCGTTCGATACGGCGGATTATCGCCTCGGAGGCTCGATGCTGGCGCAAGTGACAGGACAGAAGGGAGGGGTGGACCCTCTTATTCAGGATGCTGACTATTTCATAGATTGCTTTGAGGTGGTGCGTGAACTTGTGGAGGACGGAATTGCGGTTTCCGGCAGGACTGTGCTGGACGGAGGACTGCTGACCGCAGTAAAGCGTATGATGGACGGAGAAACGGGAGTCTCATTGGATATTTCGGACATAATGAAGGCGACAGGGGAGAAGAATGTCATCAGGATTCTTTTCGCTGAGGTGCCCGGCGTGATAATCCAGGTCCGGGACAGTGATTTTGACTATCTTGATGCGGAACTCCTGCTTCAGGACGTTGCCTACTATCCTTTGGGGCATCCTCTCCGTAATGGCGGAAACCTGTTTCTGCACTCATCGGAAAAGACAGGAATCCAGAATATTCTCGAGTCGCTGATAAGAAATCAGTGCGGTGAGGGCGAAGATTGAAAAATTTTTCTTAAATTCGCGTCCCGATTTGATTGACAATAATTCAAGGTGAAAAAATATGATTGAAAGTAAAAAAAGAGTTTACCTTTTCGGCGGTAAAACCGCAGAAGGAGACGGAACGATGCGCGAGTTGCTTGGCGGAAAAGGTGCCAACCTCGCAGAGATGAGTCGGCTCGGCATGCCTGTTCCGGCAGGTTTCACTATCACAACCGAGTGCTGTGCGGAGTATTATTCACTTGGCGGAGGCTATTCTGACGGCCTCAAGAAAGAGGTTGCTGATGCCCTTGCCGCAACCGAGAAGGTGATGGGCAAGAAATTCGGTGACACCGTTGACCCGTTGCTGGTGAGTTGCCGTTCCGGCGCCCGCAGTTCAATGCCCGGTATGATGGACACTATCCTCAACATCGGATTGTGCTCGGCCACTATTCCCGGAATGATAAAGAAAACGGGCAATCCCCGTTTCGTATATGACGCTTACCGCCGTCTCATAATGATGTATTCAGACGTCGTGATGGAGAAGGCCGAGGGCATCGAACCCGCTGACGGTCAGGGTATCCGCCAGCAGCTTGACCGTATGATGGCCGAGCTCAAGGAGGCAAAGGGCTACAAGTCCGACACCGACATCACTGCCGATGAGCTCAAGGATCTTGCGGAGAAATTCAAAGTCCGCATCAAGGAAGTACTCGGAGTTGAATTCCCCGATTCCGCTGAGGCTCAGCTCTGGGGTTCAATCGGTGGCGTGTTCAAGTCCTGGAACGGAAAGCGTGCCATCGCATACCGCCGCATCGAGAAGATTCCCGATGATTGGGGAACAGCCGTCAACGTGCAGTCGATGGTGTTCGGCAATATGGGAGAGACATCCGCAACGGGTGTGGCGTTCTCCCGCAACCCTGCCAACGGAGACAACAAGTTCTACGGCGAGTGGCTCATCAACGCCCAGGGCGAAGATGTTGTTGCCGGTATCCGCACTCCCAACCCTCTCAACGAGGCTACAAAGAGTGAGCAGAACAAGCATCTCGCTTCTCTCGAGACCGCAATGCCCGAGGTTTACAAGGAACTTGACGATATACGTATCCGTCTTGAGGAACATTTCCACGATATGCAGGACATAGAGTTTACCATTCAGGACAAGAAACTCTATATGCTTCAGTGCCGTATCGGCAAACGTACCGGCATAGCCGCTCTCCAGATGGCCATGGATATGGTTGACGAGGGAATGATTGACGAGAAGACCGCCGTGATGCGTGTTTCTCCCGTTCAGCTCGACGAGATTCTTCACCCTATCCTCGATCCCGCTTCCGAGAAGAAGGCCGAGGTCATTGCCAAGGGTCTTCCCGCTTCTCCGGGTGGAGCTGTCGGAACAATAGTGTTCACCTCCGAGGCCGCTATGGAGGCCGCCGCCGCGGGCAGGAAGGTTATCCTCATTCGTGAAGAGACTTCTCCCGAGGACATCGAGGGTATGCGCGCTTCCGCAGGTATTCTCACCACACGTGGAGGTATGACCTCCCACGCCGCTCTCGTTGCGCGCGGATGGGGCAAGTGCTGCATCGTGGGGTGCGAATCAATGAAGATTGATTTTGATAACAAGACTGTTTCCTTCGCCGGAAGCGACAAGAAATACAAGGAAGGCGAGTGGTTCTCTCTCAATGGTGCCAAGGGCGCTGTTTATGCCACCAAGCTCGACACGATGGATGCGTCCGAGAATCCTCTCTTCGTGCGTTTCATGAATATCGTTGACAAATATCGCCGTCTTGGAATCCGTACCAATGCGGATACTCCCGAGGATGCCGCACGCGCTCTTTCATTCGGAGCCGAGGGTATCGGATTGTTCCGCATCGAGCATATGTTCTACGGCAAGAACAGCGAAACACCTCTCGCAAAGCTTCGCAAGATGATTATGTGCAACACCGAGGACGAGCGCCGCGCCGCCCTTGCGGAACTTGAGCCTTTCATCAAGGCTTCCGTCAAGAGCACGCTCAAGATTATGGACGGCAAGCCGGTGGTGTTCCGTCTTCTTGATCCTCCTCTTCACGAGTTCGTTCCCAAGAGCGAAGACAAGCGTGAGGAACTTGCAAAGGATCTCGGCATCAGCGTTGACGAGGTCGATAAACGCGGCGAGAGCCTGCACGAGGTGAACCCTATGATGGGACACCGCGGAGTGCGCCTCCACGTTACCTATCCCCTCATCGCTGAAACTCAGTACCGTGCAATCTTCACCGCAGCGGCGGAACTTCAGAATGAAGGTTTCCATCCTCAGCCCGAGATTATGATTCCGGTTACAATTTCAGCCCGCGAACTTGAGTTCCAGAAGGCTCACTGCGAGAAAGTCCGTATGGAGGTCACTGCCGCTACGGGACAGACCGTCGAGTATCAGTTCGGTACTATGATTGAAATCCCCCGTGCAGCACTCACCGCTGACCGTATGGCCCGTACTGCGGAGTTCTTCAGCTTCGGTACCAATGACCTTACCCAGATGACCTTCGGCTTCAGCCGCGACGATGTGGGAACCTTTATGGGCGACTATCTCGGCAACAAGATTCTGGATGCCGATCCGTTCCAGACTATCGATACCAAGGGTGTCGGCAAACTCGTCGAGCACGGAATTCAGGGCGGTCGCAGCAAGCGTCCGGGTCTGAAGTGCGGTATCTGCGGAGAGCACGGAGGTGATCCCGATTCTATCCATTTCTTCAACAGAATCGGTATCGACTACGTCAGCTGTTCTCCTTTCCGCGTGCCTATTGCAAGACTTGCATCCGCTCAGGCTGCAATCAAGCAGAACAACTAGCGTTGTTTGATATATATTCAAAAACGGGGATGGCCAAAAAGCCATCCCCGTTT
>JAKSKJ010000073.1 GCA_024401795.1 Bacteroidales bacterium
TTCTTCCGGTTACTTGACAAACCTTTGCCATAATATTGTTGTTTTTTTAGTTAAATTTCATTTTCAGGAATCTTCCCCATCGGATATTCTTGGGGAAAGATTTATCCTTGTCGGTAGAGAGCCACACAACCACAGGTCTTCCGACTATGTGATCCTCAGGGACGAAGCCCCAATATCTGGAGTCGAGGGAATTGTGCCTGTTGTCTCCCATCATAAAGTAGTAATCCTGTTTGAAAGTATAGCATCCTTCTTCCAGTGCCTTCTCCACACTTCCGCCTTCATAGTCACGGATAATCCGCTCGTAAAGCGGCAGATTGCCTTCCGTCAGTTCCACTGTGGCTCCCTTGGAAGGAATCCAGAGCGGGCCGAAGAAATCCCTTGTCCAACCCGAGTCCTTCGTGAACGGGAAAATCTCGTCACATACGGCGGCAGGTACCGTGTCAAGAAGAGGCTTCACCTCAAGTACATTCGGAGAGGCCGCAACCTTGGCCAACTTCTCGGAAGTGAACAAATCCACGTAAGTGCGGGCTTTGGTAGTGACGCTGTATGAGAACTGAACTCCGGGATATACCTCCTGACGTTCTCCGTTTACCCATACATAACCGTCCCGGACTTCCAGAGTATCCCCCGGCGCAGCCACACATCTCTTGACGTAATGGTCTTTCTTGTCCATCGGCCTGACTACGACAGGACCGAGAGCCGCCACATTCTCCCTGCCGAAGAAACGGACCTGAGCGTGATAGTCAACCATAGGGTTGTTCACAAGCACCGTGTCCCCGTTGGGGAAATTGAACACCACCACGTCGCCCTTGCGGACTTTCCTGAATCCCGGAAGACGCCTGTATTTCCACTGGACGGAGGTGGAGTATGACTCCTTTCCGAAAATGGTGTTGTGCGTGAACGGGATTGTGAGAGGTGTCTCCGGCATCCTGGCGCCATACGTCAATTTGCTCACGAAGAGATGGTCTCCCGTATAGAGAGAACTCTCCATCGAGGATGAAGGAATCTTGAATGCCTGAAACCAGAAGATATTGATAAGCGTCACCACCACAACCGCGAACAGGATGGCGTCAAGCCATTCCAATACCCAGTTGAGGAACTTGCTTTTGGTGCGTATCTTCTTCCGGCCCATCAATCAAACTATTTCAAAGATTTGATAACAGCTTCGAATGCCTTGGGATTGTTCATTGCGAGATCGGCGAGAACCTTGCGGTTGAGACCGATGTTCTTGGCGTTGAGCTTGCCCATGAACTGAGAATAGGACATACCGTACTGACGCGCGGCGGCATTTATTCTCTGAATCCAGAGAGCACGGAAATTGCGCTTCTTGGTCCTGCGGTCGCGATAAGCGTAAGTAAGACCTTTCTCGTAAGTGTTTTTTGCTACAGTCCAGACGTTCTTTCTGGAAAGGAAATTACCGCGGGTTCTCTTGAGAATCTTCTTGCGGCGAGCCCTTGAGGCTACTGAGTTTACTGATCTTGGCATAATTTTGAACTTTTAGAGAACCAACATTTCTTTAACCCTTGCAACATCAACCTTCTCGACGAGTGCGAAATGGTCAAGATTGCGTTTCTGTTTCTTGGTCTTCTTGGTGAGGATGTGGCTGTGGTAAGCGTGTTTCCTCTTGATTTTACCGGATCCGGTAAGCGTGAAACGCTTTTTGGCACCGGAATTCGTCTTAAGCTTTGCCATTGTTTTGTTAGTTTGGTTAATAATATATTGTAACCGTATCCCTACGGATTACTTTTTCTTGTTAGGCGCGATAATTATCGACATTCTTTTTCCTTCAAGCGCGGGCATATTTTCGGCGCGCCCGAACTCTTCCAGTTCCACGGCGAAACGGAGCAACTGCTTCTCGCCCTGATCCTTGAACATAATGGAGCGTCCGCGGAAGAAAATCGTAGCCTTGACCTTGCTTCCCTCCTGAAGGAATTCTGATGCGTGCTTTTTCTTGAACTGAAAGTCGTGCTCGTCGGTATTGGGTCCGAAACGGATTTCCTTGATCACCACCTTGGCGGCATTCGACTTCATCTCCTTGGCTTTCTTCTTCTGCTGATACAGATACTTCTGATAATCAAGAATCTTGCACACGGGAGGGTCGGCCTTGGCGCTTATTTCCACCAAGTCAAGTTCCAGTTCATCAGCCATAGCTAGAGCCTTTGAAATGGGATAGACTCCCTGTTCGGGGATATTGTCTCCAACCAGACGAACCTGAGGGGCGGTTATTTCCTCATTTATATTGAGTTCGTTCTCGTCCTTCTTCTGTTGGCGGGGGTCCGGCCTGCGTCCCCCGGGCCTGAACGTCGGCTTTGGTCTGTAAGGTCCTGGCATTTAAGCTAATTCTTCAGCTACCGCTGCTTTAATAAATTCAACAAATTTTTCTATAGTCATAGTACCCTGATCGGCACCTTCCCTTCTTACAGACACGGTACCGTCAGCAACTTCCTTCTCGCCGACAATCACAAGGACCGGAACCCTGAGAGCCGCCACGTCGCGGATTCTCTTTCCCAAAGTCTCGTTGCGGGAATCGACGGAAGCGCGAATTTCGGAATTTTTCAGCAAACTGCAAACTTTTTCTGCATAATCTGCATATTTCTCACTGACAGGCAACACCTTAACCTGCTCGGGCGACAGCCAGAGAGGCAAATGACCGGCCGTATGCTCGAGAACAACGGCGGTAAATCTTTCAATCGAGCCGAAAGGAGCGCGGTGAATCATCACCGGGCGCTGCTTGCTTCCGTCAACGTCGGTAAATTCCAACTGGAATCTCTCCGGCAGGTTGTAATCCACCTGAATGGTGCCGAGCTGCCACTGGCGGCCGAGAGCATCCTTGACCATAAAGTCAAGTTTGGGTCCGTAGAACGCCGCTTCTCCGGTCTCCACGACAGTCTTGAGCCCCTTGTTCTTTGCGGCCACAATGATTGCATTCTCAGCCTTGGCCCAATTCTCATCCGAACCGATATATTTCGTCTTGTTCTCAGGATCGCGCAGTGACACCTGAGCCATATACTCCGTCATCTTCAATGTCTTGAAAACATAGAGAATAAGGTCGATGACCTTCTCGAACTCCTCCTGCAACTGATCGGGGCGGCAGAAAAGATGCGCATCATCCTGGGTGAAGCCTCGGACACGTGTAAGTCCGTGAAGTTCTCCACTCTGTTCGTAACGGTAAACGGTGCCGAACTCGGCGAAGCGGAGAGGAAGGTCACGGTAGGAACGTGGGGAACTGCGGAAAATCTCACAATGATGAGGGCAGTTCATAGGCTTGAGCATATATTCTTCACCTTCCTGAGGCGTATGGATGGGCTGGAAAGAATCCTTTCCGTATTTGGCATAATGTCCCGATGTCACATAAAGGTCCTTTGCACCGATGTGGGGAGTGACAACCGGAAGATATCCCAGTTCCTGCTGCTTCTTGCGGAGGAACTGCTCGAGGGTGTATCTCATCTGCGCACCGCGGGGCAGCCACAGCGGCAGTCCCAGGCCGACTCTTGAAGAGAAGGTGAAAAGTTCCATCTCCTTGCCAAGCTTGCGGTGATCGCGCTTCTTTGCTTCTTCGAGCACCTGCAGGTACTCTTCCAGCATCGATTTCTTGGGGAAAGTGATACCGTAGATACGGGTAAGCTGCTGGAGGTTCTGGTCTCCCTTCCAATACGCACCTGCGATGGAGAGCAGTTTGATGGCTTTTATGTCATCGGCGTGTTTCACGTGAGGGCCGCGGCACAAATCCGTAAAATTACCGTTTGTATAGAACGAAATGTTGCCGTCATCAAGCCTGCTGATGAGGTCGCATTTGTATTGGTCCCCTTTCTCCGTAAAATATTTCAAGGCTTCGGCCTTGGACACTTCCTTGCGTTCGAACGTCTCCTTTGACCTGGCCAATTCCGTCATTTTGTCTTCAATTCTCTTGAAATCGTCCTCGGAAATCTGCTGGCCTGCAAGATCGACGTCATAATAGAAACCGTTGTCAAGGGCAGGTCCCACCCAGAATTTCACTCCGGGATACAATGATTCAAGCGCCTCCGCCATCAGGTGGGCGGATGAATGCCAGAAAATCTTTTTCGCTTCGGCATCTTCCCAATCGAGGATGCGTCCGTCGGTAAATGCTATTGTCATACCTTAATCAAGTGTAATAATCTCGCAAATATAATAAATTTCAATGTCATTAACAATTAGAATTCCTCACTGACATTGTACTTGTTCCGCTCCGAGTTGCTCCGTGCGACCATCTCCCCAAGGAAACCCGCAAGAAACAGCACCACACCCAGTATTACCGCCACGAGGGCCAGATAGAACAGCGGCTGATCCGTCACGGCGCGGAACCGGACGCCATTAGCCTGATGAACAAGCTTGGCCGCAATTATCCATATCGTCATCACAAAACCAACGAAGAACATCAGAAGTCCGCTATACCCGAAGAAATGCATCGGCTTCTTGCCGAACGTACTCAGGAACCATAGAGACTGCAAATCCAGAAAACCGTTGACGAAACGCTCCATCCCGAATTTGCTTTTACCGTATTTGCGTTTCTCGTGGTGAACGGGTTTCTCCCCTATTTTAGTATAACCGGCGTTTTTTGCCAGATACGGAATGTATCTGTGCATTTCACCGTAAACCTCGATACTCTTGACAACCTCTCTCCTGTATGCCTTGAGGCCGCAGTTCATGTCGTGCAACTTGATGCCGGTAATCATCCTTGCCGTAGCATTATATAGCTTGCTCGGCAGATTTTTCGTCAAAGCATTGTCCTTTCTGTGCTGTTTCCAACCGCTCACCACGTCATAGCCGTCACGCACAATCATATTGTAGAGTTCCGGTATCTCATCCGGAGAATCCTGCAAATCGGCATCCATAGTTATGACGACCTCTCCCTGCGCTTTCTCAAAACCGCAGTAGAGGGCCGCCGACTTCCCGTAGTTCCTGCGGAAACGGATACCGTGAATACGGTTGTCGGCGGATGACAGGTCCTTCACACAGGGCCAGGTGCCGTCAGTGCTGCCGTCATCAACAATGATTATCTCATAAGCATAGCCTTCCTTATCCATAACCCTGCGAATCCAAGAGCAGAGTTCGGGCAAAGATTCCCGCTCGTTGAAGGAGGGAACCACAACTGAAATATCTGTCTTACTGTTCATCAGGAGTATTACGGTCAAAGGGATTGGAAGAAGGTACAGACCTGGAAATTATGGCAGAGACCATTGTTCCGTACAGGAAACAGTAAATCAGATTGGCAAAGAAACCAATGGCGGGAAGCTTGGGAACCATATTTTCTATCTGCTCAAGTGAATTCGAGTCAAGAATCGAAGAATAATTCTCCATAACAGCGCTCAAAGCCGCGTCAAACATATCCGGCTTCACGTAAACGGTAAAAACGTAATACGATATCGAATAAATGAAAGCGGATAAAAGAGCAACTGCTACACCGAATTTGAAAGAATCGCCATTGTTCGCGTCACTGTGAACCGTTACAAACTTTTTCATAAAGAAATACATCAGATAGATGCATCCCGCAAATTTGACAATCCAGACTGCAACGTTCACCAATGCATTCCCAAGAAGGGAAGAAAGATAGAAACAGGCCGCAGTGACAAGCCCCAGAACCAATCCGGCCAATCCGGCTTCAGACCAAATGAGTTTACGTTCCATAGTTTTCCAAATAATCCTCAAATATAGACAAAATCTCCAAAAGCAACAACAGGCGCGTCTCAACGCGCCCGGCGGTGCGGGCATTTTCGACGAAGAAGAAAATGCGGGAGCAAGGAGCCGCGGGGGTGCTTAGGTTTTGCGTAGCAGTGCCGTCAGGCACGCGACGGAGGAGCGAGCATTGCGAACGACGGAAGTCGCCGGTCGGAACGAAGTGGAGACCGCATCGCCCCCGGGGGCAGCTGCGAAGCAGCGGGGGTAAAAAAAGAGGCTCAATGACATCTGTCATCGAGCCTCTCGAAGAACGGCAGCTGCT
>JAKSKJ010000074.1 GCA_024401795.1 Bacteroidales bacterium
AGGTTCCGGCAAATCTCGATGAGGTGCTGGTGCTCGAAGACTTTGTAGGTGGAGATATTGTTGTTGCGCCAGCTGAAATGCGTGGTCGCGCCCGGCTTGACCCCTGCTCCGGTGGAGCCTGTGATGGCCGTCACCTGAATTTCACTCCTGACAAGCCCCGCAGAGGCAAGAGGCAGCAGGGCGAGTTGTATGGCGGTTGCGAAACAGCCCGGATTCGCCACTTTGGATGCGCCTTCTATTTTGCGTTTCTGCCACTCGGGCAGGCCATAGACGTAGCCGTCGTGCTCGTCCCGGAAATCCTGAGCCAGGTCGACGACTTTAAGCCCGGCCGGCATATCGTGCTCCTTCCAGAACGCTTCGCTCTTGCCGTGGCCCGAGCAAAGGAACAGGACGTCGATGGAGCCGAGGTCGCAGTCGCTGCAGAAAGTAAGGTCCGTGTCGCCAACGAGCCCTTCGTGCACGCCGCACACGGGGTTGCCCGCATTGCTCTCGGAATGTACGAATGCAATGCTGACTTCCGGATGATTGACCAGAATCCGTATGAGCTCCCCGGCGGTGTAGCCGGCGCCTCCTATTATGCCTGCTTTAATCATTGGGCAGTTCGTCTTCGTGTGAAAGATAGTATGCGCGGAGAGGAGTTGACGTGACCTTTATGAAACCTTTGGCGTCCTCCGACGTCCATCCCTTCGCTCCTTCTCCGTATTCGCCGAGTTTGTTCTTTACCAGATCGTCAGGGGAGTCCACGCCCACCGTCGAGAAGCAGTAGGGGCGCAGTTCAAGCGTCACGGTGCCGTTCACGTTGCGTTGGCTGCTTTCCAGCATAGCCTCGATGTCGCGCATCACCGGCTCCAGGTACTGGCTTTCGTGGAGGAACATTCCGTACCAGTTGGCGGTCTGGTCCTTCCAGTACTGCTGCCATTTGCTGAGGGTGAATTTCTCCAGGAATTTGTGGGCCGCGATTATCAGCATAGGAGCCGCCGCCTCGAAGCCAACGCGTCCCTTGATGCCGATTATAGTGTCGCCGACGTGCATGTCGCGTCCGATACCGTAGGCTGCGCCGATGCTCTCAACCTCCTGAATCGCCTTTATCTTGTCCGGGTATTCCTTGCCGTTGACGGAGCATATTTCGCCCTGCCTGAAGCCTATGCTCAGGATTTCGCCGCCTTTTTTGGTGACTTGCTTCAGGTAAGCGCTTTCCGGAAGGCCCTGCTTCGAATCCAGAATCTCGCCTCCGCAGATTGACGTGCCCCAGATGCCTACGTTGTAGGAGTATTTCAGTTTGGCGAAATCGGCGTTGAATCCGTTGGCGTTCAGATAATCCACTTCTTCCTTGCGGCTCAGGTTGCGGTCGCGGGTGAGGGTGATGATTTCCATTCCGGGACAGGTGACGAGGAAGGTCATATCGAAGCGAACCTGGTCGTTGCCGGCACCGGTCGAGCCGTGGGCTATGGCATCTGCGCCGATTTCCTTGGCATAGCGGGCGATGGCAAGCCCCTGGAAGATTCTCTCGGAAGAAACGGAAATCGGATAGGTTCCGTTGCGCAGAACGTTTCCGAATATCATATATTTGAGGCTCTTGGCGTAATATTCCTGAGTGACGTCAAGAGTAATGTATTTTGTCGCTCCGAGTTTGTATGCGTTTTCCTCGTTGGCCTTGAGCTGCGCGGCGCTGAAACCGCCAGTGTCGGCACATACGGCGTGGACTTCGTAGCCCATCTCCTTTGCCAGATACATTACGGTGTAGGATGTGTCAAGCCCTCCGCTGAAGGCAACCACTACTTTCTTTTTCATATTTTATGCGTGTTTCAATAAACGGTTTATTATTCGTCGGGATGGTGTATGGCCAGGCTGTCCTTGGGGTCGTACAGAAGACCGGTGCAGATGCACATCGAGTAATTGTGACTCTTGAGTATGTCGAAATGACGGCAGCCCTCGCATCCCTTCCAGAACTCCGGGTCATCCGTGAGCTCGCTGAACGGAACGGGCCTGAAACCGAATTCGTAATTCATTTTCATTACTGCGGCGCCGGTGGTGATGGAGAATATCTTGGCGTCCGGGAACAGTGTCCTGGACAACTTGAAAGTCTGTTCCTTGATTCTTTTGGCAAGTCCCAGCCCTCTGAACTTGTGCGCGACAATGAGTCCTGATGTGGCGACGAATTTCTTGTGCCCCCAGGATTCGATGTAGGAGAATCCTGCAAAATCACCGTTCTCGGTGACGGCAATCACGGCTTTTCCGGCTTTTATCTTTTCCTGAATGTATTCGGGGGTGCGTCTGGCTATGCCGGTCTTGCGTTCCTGCGAGGATATGAATATCTCTTCGCAGATTTCCCTGGCGTATTTGCAGTCCCTGTCTTCGGCAATTCTGACGTTGATGTCGGTGATGTTGAACATTGCCTTGACGGAACTCGAAATGAATGCCGTGTCAGCATCTTCGCGCAGCATTGCCAGAACCGTGTCGTCTCCGGCAATGGTGCCCATAACGCCCGGCAGCCCGGCGGAGTCGATTGTGGCCGAAACGGGAGGTGCGAATCCGGGTTTGACCTTGACGACGCACAATTGGCCGGAAATCTCGACGCTTTCGGCGCTGAAGTGGCTTTTGGTTGTGGTGACGATGCGGATTTTATAGTACTGGCCGCCCTCGGGGTCGCTGACCTTCACTGCTCCGAGTTCCTTGATGTCTCTGGATAAGGTGGCTTGCGTCGCGGATATTCCTCTCTCTTTGAGAACCGTTATCAGTTCTTCCTGTGTGTGAATCTTTTGCGATTCAATGATGTTCGCAATTACTTTCTTGCGGTTTGTTCTGTCTTCCATATCTTCAAATAAGTATGCAAATATATGAATAATTATTCATAAAATGAACCTTTCAGTGAAATAAAATTATCCTTATATTTGTATTCTTTGGATTATAGCAGCTGATATGAAAATTTTCAATGAGGAATTGATAGCCGAAGCCTGCAGGGCAAACAGCGTCAAGGATCTGTCGTCCGCAACGATAGGGGAGACTCTTCTGGTAGCCCAGTACCTTCAGAAAAGCACCGGAATACCGGTTATAAGAATGGATCAGGGTTCACCCGGACTCCCTGTCAACAGGTATGGGGTGGAGGAGGAGAAAAGGGCTCTGGATTCCGGAATAGGCAGCCAATATCCGGCGGCCGCGGGTGTGCCGGAACTGAAGGACGCAGCTTCAAGGTTTATCAAGGCTTTTCTCGATGTGGAACTCTCGCCGCAGGGTTGTGTCCCCGTGACCGGTTCGGTGGCCGGTTCGTTCGGCTCGTTCATTGCCTGTACCCAACGGACTCCCGGAAAGGACAAGGTCCTGTTCATAGATCCCGGATTCCCCATCCAGAAGTCCCAGCTGCGGGTTCTAGGCATCGGTTGGAAATGCTTCGACATCTATCCTCATCGTGGAGCCGGAAATCTGCGTGCGAAACTGGAGGAGGAACTTTCTGCGGGGGACGTGGCGGCGATAGTCTATTCCAATCCCAACAATCCGGCCTGGATATGCCTTGAGGAAGAGGAGCTGAAGGTCATAGGGGAGCTTGCCACCCGGTATGACGTGATTGTGATGGAAGACCTTGCCTATTTCTGTATGGATTACAGGAAAGACCTGTCGCAACCTTTCCGGGCGCCTTTCCTTCCCACCGTGGCAAAATATACCGACAACTACATTCTGTTGCTTTCAGCATCGAAGATATTCAGTTATGCGGGGCAGCGGATAGCCCTTTGCTGCATCGGAGACAAACTTTTCGGCAGGCAATATCCCGCCCTTGCATCCCGATACCACGATGCCGGCGTATTCGGAGTAACGCTCACGGCATCCATCCTTTATATGATAACAAGCGGCTGTACCGCCACCACCCAGTATGCGTACGCGAAGATGCTTGACCTGTCCTGCGACGGAGTCATAAATTTCGTGGAGGATACCCGTGAATACGAAAGACGCGCGTCCAGGATGAAGGAGATTTTCTGCCGCCACGGTTTCCATATCGTGTATGACAGGGATGTCACGCAGGAAGTGGGGGATGGTTTTTTCTTCACTCTCGGTTATGGGGATATGACGGGCGAGGAACTTGTGGTGGAACTGTTGAAATACGGAGTGAGCGGCATATGTCTTTCCACCACCGGCAGCGGGCGGAAAGGCATCCGGGCCTGTGTGAGCAGGATGAGCGAAGAACTTTTCCCGGTACTGGACGAAAGAATGGCGGAGTTTGACAAGGATCACAGATAGATAAATGGCACTGTACATCCTCATATTTTCGGTGATTGTTTTCACCTGTGTGTTTCTCAACAAGTTTTCCGGCAAGATAGGAATCCCCGTCCTTCTGTTCTTCCTGATGCTGGGTCTGCTGTGCGGCGGCCGATACGACGAATTCGCCGCCACCCGCGGCTGGCTCGTGGAGGACGTGAGCACCATAGCCCTCATTTTCATTATGTTCTACGGTGGTTTCGGGACAAGGTGGAAGGCGGCGAAACCGATAGTGGTCGAAGCCGGGTTGCTGGCGACTCTGGGTGTTGCACTGACTGCCGTCTTTGTGGGTTTGTTCTGCCGTTTCGGGCTCGGTTGGGCCTGGCTTGAAAGTTTTCTGATGGGCGCGGTCATCAGTTCTACGGATGCGGCGACGGTCTTTTCCATACTGAGAAGCCGCAAACTCGGTCTGAAGAACAACAGTGCTCCATTGATTGAGGTGGAGAGCGGTTCCAATGACCCTATGTCCTATATGCTCACAGCCGTTGTGCTTTCACTTTTCTCCGGAGATATTTCTGCCGGCGGCATTGTGTGGAAGGTCTTTTCGCAGGTGGTGTTCGGAGCGGGCGGAGGTCTGATTATCTCGACGGGGGCAGTGTTCCTGCTCCGCAGGATAAGTTTCCGCAACAATGGATTCGACCTGTTGCTTTTCATATCCATAGCGCTGAGTTCATACGCCTTGCCTGTCCTCGTCGGGGGGAACGGTTTCCTGAGCGCCTACATCGTAGGTATTGTGCTCGGCAATACGGAGTTTCCGGAGAGAAAAACCCTGGTGTCATTCTTCGATGCCATCACGAGCCTGATGCAGATTGTGATTTTCTTCCTGCTCGGAATGCTCGCCATCCCGTCCCATCTGTTGCATTCACTGGTGCCGGCCCTCATAATTTTCGCGTTCCTGACATTCGTCGCCCGGCCTCTGGCCGTTTGCGGAGTGCTGGCGCCGTTCCGTAAATATCCTTTCCGCCAATTGAGTCTGGTATCTTTCGTGGGACTCCGCGGAGCGGCATCCATAGTGTTCGCCATCACAATACTTACGTCCGGAGTGGCTTTGCAGAACGACATCTTCAGCATAGTGTTCTGCATCGTGCTGGTATCCATAGCCTTTCAGGGCTCGTTGATTCCGGCGGTTGCCCGGAATACGGGAATGATTGACACCAACGCGGATGTGATGACCACGTTCAGCGACTTCAGCGAGAATGCCGCAATGTCGTTCGGCGCCATCCGCATTACGGAATCCGGCAGATGGGACAATTGCCTCGTCAGGGAACTCGGCCTGCCTCAGGATTGCATCATCGCATTGGTCGTCCGCGGCGAAAAACGCATTGTCCCGAGGGGGGACACGCGGCTCCGGGCAGGGGATGAAATCGTGCTCTGTTCGCGTTCGTATCAGGACGAATCGACAGACAGTCTGATTATGCACAATATCAGTGAGAACAGCAAGTGGATAGGCCGTAAGGTGAGGGAATTCCCCAGCAATGATTCCGATCTTGTGGTGATGATTCAGCGAGGGAACGAGAAAGTCATTCCGAACGGAAACACTGTCCTCAAGAAGGATGATGTCCTGGTGATTCTGAAGAGGGAAAAAGTCTCCTGAATAATTAGGCTCAGGAACTGTCAAACTCCAAGGACTACGGCTGGCGATATGCCAAGATTCCGGCATATGTTTTG
>JAKSKJ010000075.1 GCA_024401795.1 Bacteroidales bacterium
AGGCAAGTTTTTCAGCGAGGGAGATGAGGTCTGAAACCGTATCGCAGGAGTTTTTCTTCATAAGTCCGTACAAGAGAGACAATCTAGCCTCCACCTGCTCCAGACGGGCCCCGGAGAAATTCACATCATCGCACTTCGACTCAAGATCGTCGAATATGTCGGTCAGTTCAATTCTGGTCGAGTCCAGCCTGTCGGCCAGTTCCGCCAAAGCAGGCATAAACCTCGCCACCTTCGAAACGGACCTGGCGGCTTCCCGCACTGCGGCATCGGGCCGCACAGCGGCGGCCTGTGACAACGCGAGCTTTATCTCTTCCGCATTGGCGAGCATTTTCTGCTCTTCCTCAAGTTCCTCCAACTCGCCGTCACGCAGGCAGGCGTCCCTCAACTGCTTCAGCCTTGCGGCATTGTATTCGTAATCGAAGGACATCCTGTCAGCCGACTCACGCAGTTTCCCAAGTGCCTCCGACTTTGAGCGGTACGCCGCCCAAAGCCCACGGCAGGCTTCGACCCTTTCGGTAATGCCGGCAAAGCGGTCAAGAACGGACAGCTGAAATTTCCTGTCGGACAGCAGAAGGCTCTGATGCTGGGAATGGATATCGACGAGAGAAGTCCCGAGAGAGGCCAGAACAGCCCCGGAGACGGGAGAATCGTTGACGAATGAGCGGGAACGGCCGCTGCGGTTGAGCACACGCCTCACAATCAGATGACCGCCGTCCCATTCAACTTCGTTGCTATCCAGAAGTTCCCGCAATTCGGCATTGCCGTCAATGTCAAACTCCGCCTCAACGACACAGGATTCAGCCCCGTCGGAGATGTGCGAAGCGTCAGCTTTTGCGCCCAGCACCAGAGACAGAGCACCGAGCAGAATTGACTTTCCGGCACCGGTCTGACCGGTAATGATAGCCAGACCCTCCGGAAAAGTGACATCCAGAGAGTCTATCAGCACATAATTTTCAATATGAAGCGAACGAATCACAGGCCGCCGTTACTGAACGTCGTCAGTCTTCGCCTTCCTGTAAACGATTTCTCCGTTCTCGAATTCCGCGATTGCCACGAGGTCCGGTTTGGGCTGACGCTCGTAGTACTTGGAGATTTCTATCTGCTCCTTGTTCTCGAAGACCTCGTCCATAGTGTCACGTTCGTTCTTGAAGTCCTCAAGTTTCTTCGTAAGTTCCTTTTTTTCAGCCAGAGATATCTGGTTGGCCCTTTTATAGAGGACCACAACGGATTCGTATATGTTCCCGGTAGGGGCGGCAAGGTCTTTTATATCCCTTGTTACAGTGTTTTGAGGTACAATTTTCTTTTCCATAATCAATTTTGTCTTATCAAGAGTAATACGGAATGTATTCTCCGGCAAGTTTCAATTTTATTGTTTTACCTTCCGATAAAGGGCATCGAGTTCCTTACGGTGCGACGACTCGGGGTACTCCCCCACGAAATTCAGATAATCGTCCACGAACTGCAGGAAGCGTTCCTTCTTCTTCTGCTGGACGCTCATATCCGCAAATTTGTAGGAGGACATAGCCGTGTAGTAGAGAATCTCCTCACGATAAATGTTGTCGGAATCCTCCTTCAGGACATTGGTCAGAGCGACGTGGGCCGCCTTGTAGTCCTCCATAGTGTAGTATATCTTCGCATTCTCGAAATCCTTCCTGTCGATACGCTCCCCCAGATCCTTAAGCATCTGAAGGCAGAAAGGCATCTTGTCGGAATCGGGATAATCGCTCATAAACTGGGAAATCTCGCCCATAGCCTTGTAGGTGGGTGTCTGGTCGAGTTCATATCTGAGCGTTTCGCGGAACATACAGTCTATCTTGAGGAACCTGGCCTCCACAGCAAAAGGGCTGCGGGGGAAGTTGCTTACAAAATGCTCGAAATTGCTTTCAGCAACGACGTAGTCCTTGTACTTGTAATTGCTCAACGCCCAGAAATACTGGACGGTGTCGTCAAGGGCAGTTCCGGAAGTAAGGAAGGAAAGAGACTCGAAAAGCGACGCCGCCTTCTGATATTTTTCTTTCTCGAAGTACGCCTTTGCGGCGGCATACTTCGCATCAACGTCATTGCTCTCCAACATCGCGTCATACTGCGATTTGCAAGAAATGACGGCTGCGCAAAACAGCAGAACGAAAACGAATTCTTTGATTCTTTTCATTTGTCAAGAAAATTTTTAACATCCAACGCCGCACGGCATCCCGACGCCGCCGCAGTTATTGCCTGCCTGTAGTGCGGGTCCTGGACGTCGCCCGCGGCAAACACTCCCTCAAGAGAGGTCTTCTGCCCGTCGTGAGTGACTATGTAGCCGTTGGCATCCGTTTCAAGCCAGCGTGAGAACAAGTCCGAGTTGGGATGATGTCCTATGGCCAGGAAGAAACCGTCTATGTCAATATCAAAAACCTCGCCATCCTTTCTCTGAAGTCTGGCGCCCGTCACGCCGGAAGAATCTCCGAGGACCTCCTGTGTGTTGCAGTTGAACAATATCTCAATGTTCTCCGTAGCGCGCACCCTTTCCTGCATCGCTTCAGAAGCGCGGAGCACGTCACGCCTGACTATCATATACACCTTGCGGCAGAGACTCGCCAGATAGCTTGCCTCTTCGCAGGCAGTGTCGCCCCCTCCCACAACGGCAACGACCTTTTTCCTGTAGAAAAACCCGTCGCAGGTCGCACAGGCGGAGACTCCGAGACCCTTGAACTTCTGCTCGGAGGGAAGGCCGAGATATTTGGCCGTGGCACCCGTCGCCACAATCACGGCGTCTGCAGAAATCCGCTCCCCGCCGTCAATGGTAAGGGAAAAAGGTCTTGCAGAGAAGTCGGCATCGGTAATGCTCCCTTTCCTTATGTCGACGCCAAGCCTCACGGCCTGCGAACGCATATCAGCCATCAGCATATTGGCATCGACACCCTCGGGGAAACCGGGAAAATTCTCCACTACGGTGGTGGTGGTCAACTGACCGCCCGGCACCGTTCCTTCAAATATCACAGGAGACAATCCTGCACGTGAGGCATAGATTCCTGCCGTATATCCGGCCGGCCCTCCTCCTATTATCAAGCATCTTACTTTTTCCATATTCTCACAAATATAACGATTTTTACAAAAAATAATCCTAACTTTGACTCGATGAAAACGTTTTTCTCCATCGAGCAATTCCAAAGCCGCCTGAAAGCCAAAGGGCTGAAAGCGACGCCCCAGAGAATTTCCGTTCATCAGGCGATGCTCGAACTCGGGCACGCCAGCGCCGACAGCGTGTGCCAATGGATTGCCGGACACAGCGAGGCCAGAATCACCGTCGCATCCGTCTATAACATTCTCACCCAGCTCACCCTTCTGGGATTCTACCGCCATCGGCTCAGTTCGAACAACAAGATGTATTTCGACATCAACACCTCACCTCATATCCATCTGTACGACAGTGTCAACGGGGAATACAGGGACATAATGGACGATGACCTTCAGAGCATCGCCGAAGCCCATCTGAAGAAGAGAAGGTTCAGGGGATACAAAGTCGATTACATAGACATACAGCTGGTATGTCACCCCACAAGGAAATCAAAGAAACTCGGTTCATTATGAAAAAAGGGATTATCAGGCTCGCTCTTGCCGCATCGGCCTTTCTGCCTACAGCCTGTGTTTCGTCAGACAGCCTTCCCATTTTTCTTTATCAGGGTATGGTGACGGCATCCTCCGGAAAACTCATTACAGACGAGGGGGACAGATATTCCATCGTGACCCCCGTCTCGGACTTCAACCTTGATTCCGGGCGTTTTATGGCAAGCTGTGAAGTGATGCGCAAAACCGCAGAGCACGAATATGACGCCAGGCTGGTCGATATCATAAAGGCGGAAGGCCCGGGTATTCTCACAAGAAGCAAAGCCCCGGTTGAAGCCCTGCAGGAAGACCCGCTGGATGTGGTTGACATCTGGATTTCAGGGAACCACATCAATATGCAGAACCAGTGCATAACCCTCAAGGACTCCCCCACCGGGCACCTTGTCAACCTCGTATTCGACGACGCGGCAAGCCGTGGAGACACGCTGTTCTTCTCGATGTGCCACAATTCTTTCGGAGAAAAGCCGGATAACCCGCAGTACAAGTCAAAGACATTTCTGGCGAAGACCTACTTCTCGTCATACAAACTGGAAGGCACCGTGCCACGCGGCAACGCGAAGAGAGTGATATGCCTGAGGTGGCGGAAATACTCGGATTTCAAGGATTTCAAGGTCGAAGAGCACAGCGTCTCACACATCTATGAGTACTAAAATAATTATTATATGGAAATCATCAATTTAGGAGAAAAAAACTCAATCCTCAACTCATTCATAGCGCAGATGAGGGACAGGGAAATCCAGAAGGACAGTATGCGCTTCCGCAAGAATCTGCACCGCGTGGGTGAGATATTCGGATATGAAATCAGCAAGGGTCTGAACTATGCCGTAAAGGATGTCGTCACCCCGCTTGCCACTGCAAAGGTCAGTCTTCCTGAAGACAAAATCGTGGTGGCCACCATTCTGAGGGCCGGTCTTCCGCTACACGACGGAATACTCGATTTCTTCGACAATGCGGAGAATGCCTTTGTCGCCGCATACCGCAAATATGATTCGGAAATGGAGTTCCACATCCACACCGAATACTGCGTCTGCCCCGAGCTCAGCGGCAAGACCGTAATTCTCGCAGACACTATGCTCGCGACAGGCTCTTCCATTGAAGTTGCCATCGAAGTCCTCTGCAAGGAAGGGGGAAAACCGGATCACATTCACCTCGTTTGCCCCATCGCAAGTGCAAAAGCCGTGGAGAATCTCAAGAAATCCATGCCGGAAAACGTAACGCTGTGGGTGGCAACGATAGACCCGGAACTGAACAGCCACTCATACATCATCCCCGGTCTCGGAGATGCCGGAGACCTTGCATTCGGAGAAAAGCTTTAGAACAGGTTCTTAGAGTTCCTTCCTCCACCGGGCAAGCGGGATTCCCAACTGACCACGGTACTTCGCAATGGTTCGCCTGGCCACCTTGTATCCCCTTCTGCTCATTTCATCTACAAGCTGCTCATCCGTGAGCGGCTTTTTCTTGTCTTCACCGGCTATGCACTCCTCCAGCGCCTTCTTGAGCTCGCGGGTGGAGACCTCCTCCCCTTCCTGATTCTCCAGACCTTCGGAGAAGAAATACTTGAGAGGCATTATGCCGAAATGGGTCTCGATATATTTGCTGTTGACCACACGCGAAACGGTGGATATGTCGAAGCCTGTCTTTTCGGCTATATCCTTCAGAACCATAGGCTTCAAAGAGGACTCGTCGCCGGAGAGGAAATAATCGTACTGATAGTCGAGGATGGCCTGCATCGTCTTTTTCAAAGTGTTCTGCCTCTGTTTCAGTGCCTCCACGAACCACTTTGCCGAATCAAGTTTCTGTTTGACAAAAGTGGCGGCTTCCTTCTGCGCCCGTTCGGAAGAGCCTTTTGACTCCTGCAGCAGGTCCGCGTATTTCTTATTCACCCTCAATTCCGGCACGGAGAAACGTGGCATCGAGAAGGAAAGATGTCCTTCCCCGTCCTCAAGTATGAAGTCCGGCACAATCTGCTGCGCCTGGTCTATGTAACTGTCGTCAATCTGCCCTCCCGGGTAAGGATTCAACTTGACGATACGGGCCATTGCGGCCTTAAGTTGGTTTTCATCTATTCCGAGACGGGACATTATCTTCTGGAAATGCTTGTTGGAGAATTCCTGGAACTCCTCATCCAGTATGCATATCGCAGTCTCCACGTCTTCGGTGGGGCGCAAGGCCCTCAACTGAATCAGAAGACA
>JAKSKJ010000076.1 GCA_024401795.1 Bacteroidales bacterium
CCGGCACATTTTGACAAATATACAACCAAAAATCCTTATCTTTGCAAAAAGTTTACCAAGAATGGCTGACAACGATTGGAAAAAACGATTGGGAGTGGTTTATTCCACCAACCCCGATTTCCGCTACGAAGAGGATTCTACAGTGGAGGAAGCCACCGTCGAGCCCGCCAGACAACGTCTGACCGTCAGAATTGACAGAAGACAGAGAGCCGGCAAGCAGGTCACCCTCGTAGAAGGTTTCAGGGGAAAACAGGAAGACCTTGCCGCCCTTGCAAAGGAACTCAAGGTCAGATGCGGTGTGGGAGGCAGTGCCAAAGATGGTGAAATAACCATACAGGGAGATCTCCGCGACAAGGTGACCGCTCTGCTTCAGTCATTGGGATATAACGCCAGGAGGGGCAACTGACTATGATTGACACTTTCGGACAACTGCATCTGCCGCAGACTGCCCCACAGGAGGCGTCTGACGTATTCGTATGGGCTGAATTCACGCCCAACATCATTCTGGTCCTCGTATCAACCGCTCTGGTCCTCATAGTTTTGAAAGTTTATTTCAAACTTTTCCCGACCCTGCTCTCCTGCTTTCTGAAAACACGCCCCAATATTGAATTGGAGAAAAATTTCCACAGTTCGGCAACGAGGTCAATCTGCAGCGCCGCCTTCCTCCTTCCCTTTATTCTGATGGTGGACAGATTCCGGCTGTACAGTCCCTCCCTGCTCGGGAAGGTCGCTCCCGGATGGTCTGTTGCGGCAATCTTCGGCGTCGTGGTCGCCTTCCTTTTCCTCAGGTTTGTCTTCTACCCCATACGCCCGAACGAACTCCGGGGAGACGAATCCAAGGCCGCGCACTGTTTTCTCTTCACCTGCTTCGCCGTAATGGTACCCGTCATGCTTCTTTCCCTCGGGGGAATGCTTGTCTTCAATGTTGAAGAAACGGTCATCAGATACGTTCTGCTTGGGGAAATCGCCTTATTTTACTTTATCTCGATTGTCAGGACAGGACTTTTTTTGGGAATACAATGTTCCGCATTGGGAACTATTTCGTATCTTTGCGCCCTTGAAATCATTCCGGCAGTTCTCGTGGTGATTTCCGACATGAAGTTATGAAGATTCTGATTTCCCAGAAAAAGCCATCAAGCCTGAGCGCCTACGCCACTCTTCAGGAGAAGTTCGGCGCCGAAATTGAATTCCACCCTTTGTATGTGATAGAACCGTTGACCGACAAGGAATTCCGCGCACAGAAAATCAATCTGCAGGACTATACTGCGGTGGTGTTTTCGTCAAGGCACGCAATAGATGCCTATTTCAAACTGTGCGAAAGCCTGCGCATCAAGGTGCCCGACACAATGAAATATTTCTGCACCACGGAAATGGTGGCAATGTATCTCCAGAAGCATATCGTGTTCCGCAAGAGAAAGATTTTCTTCGGAGACGGCACCCCGAATTCAATCATTTCCCTGATAGGGCCCAAACACAGGGAAGAAAAGTTCCTCATCACCTCCACCGAAGGTTCCAATCCCGTCACCATAACCAAACTTTTCAGTGAAAAGAAACTCTCCTACACTGTAGGGGCTCTTGTGAAACCTGTTTCTCAGAGCCTCAAGGGTCTGGACCTGCACAGTTACGATTTCATCGTCCTGTACAATCCCAGCGACGTAAAGTCTCTGTATGAGAACCATCCGGACTTCAAGCAGGAAGACATCAAATTCATCTCCTTCGGCAAAAGCATAGTCAAGGCAATGGCCGATGCCGGACTGGAGACAGTCTTCCAGGGCCCCACCCCCGAAGCCCCGTCAGCCGCCAAGGCAATCGAACTCTGTCTGAACTCCAAATGACCTTCAACAGCCCCATAGCAGGAAACTGCCTGAAGAAAGTGGAACGGTTGTCCGGAAAGACAGCCGTTTCTTCTCTGATGTCAAAGGGTAAATGGGGACATCTCGGACATTTCAAATACTGTGCGTTGGAAAACGACCTGGAGTTCTGCAGGATAATGGTTTCCGTGCCAAAAAGGAACTTCAGGCGCGCAGTCAGGCGCAACCTCCTGAAAAGGCGCATCCGTGAGGCGTACCGCACACAGAAAGGCATCATTGAAGGGAAAGGCACCGACATTCTTTTTTTCTACAATTCGGAAGAAATATGCGGGTTCGATGCCATCAGAACGGAAATCGGGGAAATTCTCAAACTTCTGGCCGGATGAGATTCAACGTCCGTCGAATATTGTCCGCCCCGTTCATCTTCCTGATAAGATTCTATCAGGTCTGCATTTCTCCGCACACCCCTTCCTCCTGCCGCTTCACCCCGACTTGCAGCCAGTATGCTCTGGAAGCATTTACGAAATACGGCCCGATTAAGGGATTATGGCTGTCCGTCAAAAGAATAATCCGCTGTCACCCGTGGGGCGGCAGCGGATATGATCCTGTTCCCTGACAGTTGTCTCAGAACAGTTTGTTCACCTGCTCATACACATTCTGTGCGGTGTATCCGAGCTTTTCGTCGAGAACCTTGTAAGGTGCCGAGAAGCCGAATGACTCAAGTCCCCAGATAGTGCCCTCGGCTTCAGGGACGAGGCCGAGAAGGTTGACGGGGAGACCTGCGGTCATACCGAACTTCCTCACTCCCGTCGGGAGCACGCTCTGCTGATATTCCTTGCTCTGGAGGCGGAAAAGACCCTCGGAAGGAACCGATACGATGCGGACCTTTCTGCCGTCGGCGCGAAGAAGCTCCGCACCTGCAACCAGGGTGGACACCTCGGAACCGGTGGCCACGAGAATCACATCGGGATTCTCATCGGAACCTGCGACCACATAACCGCCCCGTGCAACTGCCTTGTAGTCGTTGCCGGCAGGGAGGAAATTGATGTTCTGACGTGAAAGTATAAGGGCTGTGGGAGTCTTGGTGTTCTCCATTGCAAGAGCCCAGGCCTCGGTTGTCTCCAGTGCGTCTGCAGGACGCAGAACAAGCATTGAGGGATTTCCGCTGTGGTTTTTGAGTTTCTCCATAAGACGGATCTGGGCTTCCTGTTCCACAGGCTCATGGGTGGGACCGTCCTCTCCGACACGGAACGCATCGTGCGTCCAGACGAACTTGACGGGAAGTTGCATAAGTGCGGCCATACGGACGGCGGGCTTCATATAGTCAGAGAACACGAAGAATGTGCCACACGCGGGAATTACACCTCCGTGCAGGGCCATACCGATGCAGCAGCAGGCCATCGTGAGTTCGGAAACGCCGGCCTGGAAGAAGGCACCGCTGAAATCGCCCTTCCGGAAAGCCTGGGTCTTCTTGAGGAATCCATCTGTCTTGTCCGAGTTGGAAAGGTCAGCAGAAGCGCAGATCATATTGGGCACCTGCTCTGCCAGAACTCCGAGGCAGGCGGCTGAAGCGTTGCGGGTCGCATCGTTCTCTTTCTGCACGCACTTGCTCCAGTCAATCTTGGGGGCCTTGCCGCTGAACCAGACAGACAGCTGTGCCGCCTTTTCGGGGTTGGCCTCAGCCCAAGCCTTCTCTTCGGCATAGCGCTCCGCTGAAATCCTTTCAAGCTCCTCGGCGCGTTTGGCATAAAGTTCGGCCACCTCGGGGAAGATTTGGAACGGCTGTGCGGGGTCTCCGCCTAGATTCCTGACGGTATTGACGAAAGCATCGCCTCCGAGGGGAGCGCCGTGGGTCTTGCAGTTCCTCTCATATGAAGAGCCGTCTTCCTTGACGGCACCCTTGCCCATAATGCACTTGCCTATGATGAGGGCGGGCTTGCCGGTAACGGCTTTTGCCGCCTCTATGGCCTTGCGTATCTGAGCGGCGTCATTGCCATCTATCTCGAACACTTCCCAACCGAATGCGCGGAACTTGGCCGCGGTGTCTTCGTTCATAACCACACTGGTCTCCGTGGAAAGCTGGATGTCGTTGGAATCATAGAACATCACGAGGTTGTCGAGACCGAGATTGGCCGCAATGCGGGCGCTGCCCTGACTGATTTCCTCCTCTATTCCTCCGTCGGAGATATATGCATAGATGGTTTCCTTTGCGAATGTGGGGTTGCCGGTGTGCGCTGCAAGAAATTTCGCGGCAATGGCGGCGCCTATGGCATAAGCGTGTCCCTGTCCGAGAGGACCGGAAGAATTCTCGATGCCGCGGGCTACGTCAACCTCGGGGTGACCGGGAGTCGGGGAATCCCACTGGCGAAGCTGCTGGAGCTCATCGAGCGAGTACTTTCCGGCAAGGCAGAGCTGCGAATAAAGCATCGGAGCCATATGGCCGGGATCAAGGAAAAAGCGGTCCCTGCCTGCCCAGGAAGGGTTCTTGGGGTCGTAAGTGAGATACTCGGAATAAAGGACGTTGATAAAATCCGCACCGCCCATAGCTCCGCCGGGATGTCCGGACTTTGCCTTCTCTACTGCAGCCGCCGCGAGGATGCGGATATTGTCAGCCGCGCGGTTCAGTACACTGATGGAATTTGACATAGATATAATGTTTTGAAATTTGTTTCCCAATCACACAAATTTAGTCAAAATCCTCAACAACCGCAACATTATGCGCACACATCCGTCTTTTCGCCAAAGATTGTTATCTTTGCACAATTAGAACCTGTTTTAAAATGAAAAACATTCGCAACTTCTGCATCATCGCCCACATCGACCACGGCAAGAGTACTCTGGCCGACAGGCTTCTGGAGCTCACTCAGACACTGGCCCAGCGCGATATGGAGAATCAGGTGCTTGACGATATGGATCTGGAAAAGGAAAAGGGCATCACCATCAAGAGCCACGCCATCCAGATGATTCACAGATACAGGGGGGAGGAATACAAGCTCAACCTCATCGACACTCCGGGCCACGTGGACTTTTCCTACGAAGTGTCCCGCAGCATCGCTTCCTGTGAAGGCGCGCTGCTGGTGGTGGATGCATCCCAGGGCATTCAGGCCCAGACCATTTCCAACCTCTATATGGCCATAGACCACGGTCTCGAGATAATCCCCGTCCTCAACAAGATTGATATGGAGAGCGCCCAGGTGGAGATTGTCTCCGATGAGATATGCGAGCTTCTGGGATGCACGCCCGACGACATTTTCAAGGTATCGGCCCGCACCGGACAGGGTGTCGCTCCCATCCTTGACGCCATAGTGGAAAAGATTCCCGCCCCGCAGGGAAATCCCGAAGCCCCCCTCCAGGCGTTGATTTTCGACTCCGTGTTCAATTCGTTCAGAGGTGTCATCGCCTATTTCAAGATAAGGAACGGCAGGATACGGAAGGGCGACAAGATAAGATTCTGCGCCACGGGGAAGGATTACGACGTGGAAGAGGTGGGAATCCTCAGGATGAAACTGGTGCCCGGCACGGAAATAGGCTGCGGCGACGTGGGATACATCATCACCGGTGTGAAGGCGGCATCCGAGGTGAAGGTGGGAGACACCATCACTCTGGCGGCCAATCCCTGCAGCGAGGCCATCGCCGGCTTCGAGGAAGTCAAGCCTATGGTGTTCGCCGGTATGTATCCCGTGCAGGCGGACAAGTTCGAAGAACTCCGCGCCGTGCTGGAGAAATTCCAGCTGAACGATGCGTCGTTCGTATATGAACCGGAAAGTTCCCTCGCGTTGGGAAGCGGCTTCAGATGCGGCTTCCTCGGGCTTCTTCACCTTGAAATCGTGCAGGA
>JAKSKJ010000077.1 GCA_024401795.1 Bacteroidales bacterium
GTTCTGGAGCGCAATCTTTTCAAGGGTATGATTTCCACCAGTCTTGCCATTCAGACCTTTGCGCCCAAGACCGGTCTCAGGATTGCCAAATCGATGTTCCGCAAGATTCAGAAGCAGATTTTCGGCACGAATATGAAAAGCATCGTGCTCGGAGGCAGCCATACGGATCCCGAGAGTCTCAAATTCCTCAATGCCATCGGCTACTATACCATCTGCGGATTCGGTATGACTGAAACTGCAATCAACGGATTCGAGACTTCCTACAGACTTGACAACCGGCTCCTCGGAAGCATAGGCGCCCCGATGGACTACACCGAATACAAAATCCGGGAAACAGGCAAGAAGAAAAAGAAGGAAGTCGAACCCAAGAAACCCGGCAAGACCGGAGAACTTCTCATCAGGGGCAAGGGGCTTCACGACGGCCGTTTCGTGGACGGGAAACTGCTTCCTCCCGACATCGACAAGGACGGATGGTTCCACAGCGGCGACATCATCAGGATAGTGGAAGCTCCCGGCCAGTACTTCATTGAAGGACGAATCAAAGAGGTGATTGTGAACGAGTCCGGCGAGAACGTCTATCCCGATGAAATGGAGGACGCATTCTCCGACATCAAGGACCAATATACCATTCTCGGGCTCAAGAAGCCTCACAGCAGGTATGAGGACATCACGCTTGCCGTCGGTGTAGGAGATAAGATAAGCGATGAATCATATATTCAGGCCCTCGGCCGCCAGATAAGGCTCGCGAACAGGACTCTGCCCGGATACAGGAGGCTTGCCCGCGCCATCGTCACAGGAGAACCTATGCCTATGACCACCACAATGAAGGTCAAGAGGATAAGGCTCAAGGAAATGATTGAATCGGGGGAATTGAAGTATCGCAATCTCGACCTGAGTTCCAAGCCCGAGGATAATGAAATCAGTTCTTCCGAATCCACGGCTCCCGCCGCATCCGCCGGTGCGGCAAAAGATGAGAAAGTTCTGTATCTGGTCAAAGGCATCTATGCGCAGGTTCTCAATCTTCCCGCTGACAACATTGACCCGGATGCCAATTTCATAGATGACCTCGGAGGCGACAGCCTTCAGGTTCTCGACATCATCACCAGAGCCGAGGACACCTTCGGCGTAATGATTCCCACGGAATGTTATCCGGTCTGCGCCACCGTCAACGGTGCCGTGGATATTCTCACCAAACTCATCAACCACGATTCCGTAACCGGCGGCAAACAGGAGATGGTGGAGAGAACCGCCATAACCAGATTTGAGGATTCCGAAGAATACAGGCACTTTGAAAAAAGGGTGGAAGAACTGATGAAAGACGGCGACAACCCGTATTTCGTCTGCCACGAATCGCCTTTGCGCGACACCAGCGTGATTGACGGCAAGGAAGTGCTGGATTTCGGCAGCTACAACTATGTGGGTATGAGCGGCCGCAAGGAAGTCAATGACGCCGCAAAGGCCGCAATCGACAAATACGGCACGAGTGCCAGCGGAAGCCGTCTCCTGGCGGGCCAGAAGAAAGTCCACGAAGAACTCGAGAAGGAAATAGCGGAATGGAAACACGCGGAAAGCGCTCTGGTGTGCGTCGGAGGCCACTCCACAAACGTCACCGTGGTCGGCAATTTCTGCGGGAAGAACGACCTCATTCTTTACGACGCCCTTGCGCACAACTCCGTGGAGCAAGGCTGCAAACTTTCCGACGCAACATCCAAGCCCTTCCCGCACAACGACCTTGCGGCGCTTGAGAGAATACTCATCGCCCAGCGCAAGTATTTCGAGAAGGTTCTCATAGTCATCGAGGGAGCCTACAGCATGGACGGAGACATTTCCGACGTTCCCGGATTCGTGGCGCTCAAGAAGAAATACGGCTGCTTCCTGATGGTTGACGAGGCCCACAGCGCCTGCGTGCTCGGCAAGACCGGCGGCGGCGTTGACGAATACTTCGGACTCGCACCTGACGACATCGACATCAAGATGGGAACCCTGTCCAAAGGGCTCGGCACCTGCGGCGGATACCTTGCAGGACGCAAGTGCGTCATCGAATATCTCCGTTACAATCTGCCCGGATTCGTGTTCAGCGTGGGTATGTCCCCCGCTCTCGCCGCCGGCTCGCTTGAGGCCGTAAGGCTCCTGAGGGCCAATCCTGAAATAATGGAAAGCCTGCACTCAAACATAAAGTTCTTCGCAGAAGAAGCCCGCAGGCGCAAGCTCGACATAGGACGCGCCGGCGAGACCGCCATTCTCCCCGTGCTCATAGGTCCCGACGAGAATGCCGTGGCACTCAGCAACGAGCTCCTGAAACGCGGTGTATCGGTACCTCCGGCATTGTATCCCGCCGTTCCCAAGAACAAGGCGCGCCTGCGTTTCGACGTGTGCAGCGAACACACAAAAGAACAGATAGTATATGCTTTGGACACTTTGCTTCAGGCGGCAAAGGATTTGGGCATAGTTTTACCTTTGACGGATTGATGTATGGGTGAATTGGGCACAAGCATTCAGTTTCTGAGCGGGGTCGGTCCCAAAAGGGCGGAACTGCTCAGGAAGGAGCTTGGCCTGGAAACGCTTGATGACCTGATTCACTTCTATCCTTTCAGATATATCGACCGCAGTTCGGTACAGCGTATTGCGGACGTTGACAGCACCCTTGCATTCATACAGATAAAGGCAAAGGTCATAAGTCTCACCGAAGTGCCCCAAAAGAGGCTCAGCGTCATTGTCGAAGACGATTCCGGACGTATGGAAATGGTCTTCTTCAAAGGAATAAAATGGACAAAGACCAAACTTATCCCCGGAGCAACCTTTATATTCTTCGGCAAGCCGCAGGAATTCAACGGCCGGTTCAACATAGTCCATCCGGAAATAGACGTTCCGCAGGAAGGGACAATGACTCAGGGTGTTCTGACCGGAGTATATCCGAGCACGGAAAAGCTAAAGACAGGTGGAATCACCGGCAAGGTAATGTGCAGACTGGTATCTTCCGCACTCAACCTATGCCTCCCGGAGATAGGGGAAACTCTCCCCGACTATATTGTGAAGGACCTTGGTCTGTGCCCTCTTCAGTATGCCCTGAAAAACATACATTTCCCCTCAGACAGTTACGCCCTGCAGAAGGCTGAAAGAAGGCTCAAATTCGAGGAGCTGCTGTTCCTTCAGCTGAGTCTGCTGAAGCAGAAATACATAAGAAGCCGCAACGAGAAGGGCATTCCGATGCCGCACGTAGGGAAGGATTTTCACGCCTGCTACGAGGCACTTCCCTATTCTCTCACAGGTGCACAGCAGCGTGTCATAAAGGAAATCAGGGCTGATATGATGAGCGGGCACCAGATGAACCGTCTGCTTCAGGGCGACGTGGGGTCCGGGAAAACCATGGTTGCGGTCTTAAGCGCCCTCATAGCTGTAGGAAACGGATTCCAGGCCTGCATTATGGCCCCAACCGAAGTGCTTGCACGGCAGCATTATGCCAATATGCAGAAGTATCTGGCGGCGACTTCCGTCAGATGCGCCCTCCTCACAGGCAGCAGCGGCACAAAAGAAAGAAGGGAAATCCAGGAAGGCCTTAATGACGGCAGCATAGGAATGATAGTCGGCACCCACGCCCTTCTGGAAGACAAGGTGCAGTTCAAGAACCTCGGTCTGGCAGTCATAGACGAGCAGCACCGCTTCGGCGTGGACCAGAGAGCCAAACTGTGGTCGAAAGGCCCGTTCATCCAGGGATTGGGACAGACGGCGCCACACGTGCTTGTAATGACCGCAACCCCCATTCCCAGAACCCTTGCAATGACGCTGTACGGCGACCTCGACGTTTCGGTGATAGATGAGATGCCCCCGGGAAGAAAGCCCGTGAAAACCATTTGCATCACACCGTCCAAAAGAGCCGCAATGTACAAGTTCATGAGGGATGAGATTGCGAAGGGGCGTCAGATTTTTGTCGTATATCCTATGATATTCATCAATGAAAAGATGGATATCAGCAACGTGGAACAGGGATACGAAGACATCGTGCAGGCATTCCCCCTGGAAAAGGGCTACAAGGTGGCGATAGTCCACGGGCAGCAGACTTCCGAAGTCCGGGATTACAATATGTCGGCCTTCGTCGCCGGAAGGGCTCACATACTTGTGTCAACCACCGTCATCGAGGTGGGGGTGGATGTCCCCAATGCTTCCGTAATGGTCATCCAGAGTGCGGAGCGCTTCGGTCTAAGCCAGCTGCACCAGCTGAGAGGCCGTGTGGGACGCGGCGCCGAGAAGTCCTACTGCATACTGGTGCGTGATTACAAGACCGGCAAGGATGCCCTTCAGCGGCTCGACCTTATGTGCGCCACGGAGAACGGTTTCGACATTGCGGAAGAAGATATGAAAATGCGGGGCCCCGGAGATTTGGAAGGCACCCAGCAGAGCGGACTGCCCATCAATCTCAACATAGCATCTCTAGCCAGGGACGGAATTCTGCTCTCGGAGGCAAGAGCGTACGGCGAGAAAATCCTCAAGGCGGATCCGACTCTTGAAACGGAGGAAAATGCACTTCTCGCCAGAGAGCTGAGAAAAGGAAAATACAACATAAAAGATTATAGCAAAATTAGTTAACAAGTTCACAAATGAAGAACGTCACCAGAATTATCATCGTGGCCGTGTGCCTTGCGGCCGGCTATGGAATCGGTTCGCTAGTCTATGAAACTATGAAGAACAAAGAAAGCAAGTCAGTTTACATCGGACCGTCGGAAGTGAAAGTTGCCGACGGCGTCCTCTCCCCCGAAGTTCTACTCTCTTTCGGCCGCCTGAGCGACCCTCAGTTGTCGCCGGATGGGAGCAGGATTCTTTACGGAGTAAGCTACACTTCCGTGAAGGAAAACAAGTCCTGCCGCAACCTGTTCGTCTGCAATGCCGACGGCAGCGGAAAAGTCCAGTTGACGAAATACGCACAGAGCATCAACGCGGCACGCTGGAGCAAGGACGGGAACAGCATCTACTTCCTCCAGGGAGGTCAGCTGTGGAAGGCTCCATTCAAGGGCGACAAGCTGGGCAGGAAAGTCAAATTGAGCGATGTTCCGGCAGGAATCAGCGACTACAAGATTTCCCCCGACGAATGCAACGTCCTCTATGTGAGCAGCATACCGGGCCCCGTCAAGAACGTCAAAGACATAGAGCCCGAACTCGGCAAAGCGCAGGCATACATTGCGACGGACCTTATGTACCGCCATTGGGACCATTGGGTCACGGAGACTCCACGCACCTACGTGGCTTCTCTTGTTAACGGAACAATCACTCCCGACAACTCATTTGACATTCTGGGGACCGATGACCCCGGATATGAACTTCCCACCGAACCCTTCGGCGGCGCCGAGCAACTCGACTGGGCACCGGACGGCAGACACATTGCCTACAGCTGCCGCAAGCACGTCGGCAAGGAATATGCCTTCAGCACCAACACGGACATATTCGTCTATGACATCCTCACCGGCGGAACCGTTGCCGTCACTTCCGGAGGCGGCTACGACACCGACCCGGTCTGGAACGCCGACGGAACCCGGCTTGCCTGGATTTCAATGGAACGTGACGGATACGAAGCTGACAGACAGCGCCTTATGGTGGCTGAAATAATTCCCGTCAAACCCGAGGAAGATGGCCAGAATTTCGGATTGGA
>JAKSKJ010000078.1 GCA_024401795.1 Bacteroidales bacterium
AAAATGCCCCTCAGATATCTGAGAGGCATTTGCTGGAGGTGCGTAGCGGAATCGAACCACTGTGACAGGTTTTGCAGACCTGCGCCTAACCACTCGGCCAACGCACCAGCATTTTAAAGATTGAAGTGGAGAATAGGGGATTCGGACCCCTGACCTCTTGCATGCCATGCAAGCGCTCTACCAACTGAGCTAATCCCCCGAAAAGGATTACAAAGATAGTCAAATTATTTTTATTCGCAATATTTCTCAGCCGGCAAATTATATATCCCGCCAGTTTTACGTCTGGACTCGCTTCAAAGCCTCTTTCCGGAGCATCACAAGGAGGTTGTTAAATTTTTTTGAAAAATTATTAAAATTTTTTGCGAATATAAAAATTTGTCGTATCTTTGTGTTCGGAAAGAGTAAGTGTCCGTTCTGGACCGTCTTTCTATTGGTTATTAGTTTTAGTGTTATTAATTATGTGGTTAGATGAGTTGTTGCCGTGAGGTCACAACTCATTTTTTTTACTTGCGTCGCGTGAGTATCTTGTCAATCATTCCGTAATCAAGAGCCTCGGGGGCATCCATCCAGTAATTTCTGTCGGAATCGGCAAAGACCTTGTCGTAGGGCTGTCCGCTGTGCTTGGAGATGATTTCGAACAGTTCCTTGCGGAGCTTCTCGATTTCCTTTGCCTCGATGAGGATGTCGGATGCCTGTCCGTTGACACCTCCGAGAGGCTGGTGAATCATCACTCTGGAGTGGGGGAGGGCAGACCTCTTGCCTTTCTCTCCGGCGCAGAGCAGGACGGCTCCCATCGATGCGGCCATTCCGGTGCATATTGTGGCTACGTCGGGCTCCACGAGCTGCATTGTGTCGTAGATGCCGAGCCCTGCGCTCACGCTGCCTCCCGGAGTGTTGATGTACAGGGAGATGTCCGCCTTGGAGTCGGTGGAGGACAGGAACAGCAGCTGCGCCTGAATGATGTTGGCAACGTCATCGTCGATGGGTACGCCCAGAAAAATGATTCTGTCCATCATAAGGCGGCTGAACACGTCCATCGAGGCTACGTTCAGTTTTCTTTCCTCTATGATGGAGGGATTTATGTAACTGCTGTATCGGGATAGGGTGTTGCCGCTGATCCGTCTGTCAAGGGTTGCAAATTTTTCGAAGTCTGTCATAATTATTGATTTGTATTTTGGGTATCGGATTATCCGTGCGGGCAATCAGAATTTGAATGATGCCCCTACGGAAAAGATTCTCCGGTTGTAGGTTGTTTCCTCTATACGGGCGTATGTCTGGTCTTCGGAATAGGTGGCGACTTCTATGGGACGGTCGAACAGATCCTTGCCCTGCAGGAACACGCTGAATCTTTTGAAGTCTTTTGTCACGCGTGCGTCGCATCCGATGTATTCCGTGATGGAGCTGTAGGTGCGGATTATCTTGCTCTGGTATCTTCCCCTCACGTTGAAAATCCAACCTCTCCTTATCTTTAGCGTGGCGTCGCAGTTCATTCCCCAGTCGGAGCTCCGGGTGGCATCCCCGGCGTTGTTGTAGCCGATGAAGTAATTGTAATATCCGCCGAGCGTGGCATAAAAATTCTTGAGATCCGCCCTGAGGGAAAGCTTGATGCTATTGTCTGTGCTGTGGCCGGAATTGATCCAGGTGTATATTCGGAACTCTTCCTCGGTATTGAAAACCTTCTCGATATTGTTCCATTTGAAAGTTGTCATTCCTTCCAGCATTCCGGTAAAGAATCCGGAGTGGAAAGTGTATGCCAGCGACAGTTTGCCGTTGCCGGCGGGTTGCAGGTCAGGATTTCCTCTCTGCAGTTCGTTTGCGTACGAGCCCGCTCTCTGGAACCAGCATATCTTTTCATATGTCGGACGTTCCAGCCCCTGCCTGTATGAAAAATCCAGTTTGTGCATCGTGGATGGCTTCCAGTTCGCCTGAAAGCAGGGGAGCAGGTAAACCTTGTTGAAATTGAAATTCCCGTCCCTCCCTTCGCTGTTGAGTCTGTTGATGTAGAAGTCCGGTGTCAGCTGGAGATTGAAACTGAATTTGCCGGGGGAATATGACAATCCCGCCCTCGGAGCCACGTCCATCGAGAAGTAATTGAAATTCTCCCTGTATTCCAGACTGTCAACCCATACCTCATTTATGAGATTGGCGGCGGACAGTTCGTCCCTGTCAAATCCGGTCTTGAGGTCCATCCCCAGCTCAAGATTGAGGCTTTCCTGCTCAAAGAGGTCCACGTCGCGATAGCACACGGTTGCATTCAGGCTGTTGTTCGTATAGAGCGGAGTAATCCTGTACTCTTTATCCGGCATTTCGCTTCCGGAGCTTTCCTGTTCCGAAGTCCCATCGCTTGCAAACACGTCGGTTGCCGGAACTATTTTCCAGTTTGAGGCCTTGTCGTTCCGCGTCAAACCCCATCCTGCTCCAAAATTGATTTCCCTGCCGGGCTTGTCGAACTTGTGACTCCACCTTGCGTCCGCATTCCATCCGGATAAGGTCTGATGGCCCTCTTCTATGTCGAAGGAGCATTTGGTTTTCATCCCTTCGAATTCTTTCCCGTTTATGGACAGGATGTTGTTGATGGAAATGACCACCTTGTCCGGTTTCTGTTTGTTCAGGCTCTGTCTGACATTGAAGGCGAACGTGTTCTGCGGGTCGGGCCTGTATTCCATCTGCACTCCTGCGGTCTCTGCGAAAACCGTTTTCTCCTTCTGGCTTATGTCGTAGTTCAATTGGGGAGCCTCCGTATCCTTGACATTCACAGTCTGTCCGTTGATGGTGTTTGCCGTGAAGCCGGGAAGGATGCTCAGGTCCATACGAATCGAGAATTTGTCGGAGCGGTAGTTTCCCCAGGCATTGAAATTTCCGTAACTGTTGGAATATTTCCGTGAACTCAATCCTTCGATGAAGTTTGTCCCCATATCAAGGCTTACGCTGCCGTTCCACAGACCTCCGCTTGCCTCCTGACCGTAGGCGGCAGGCAGGGTGTAGGGCAGCAGCACCGCTATCAATGTGGAAATTCTTTTCATCCGTATGAACACAATTCAATCAACGAATTTATGGAAATTAACGGAGATTTGCAAAACACGGAGGCGGAAGTCATTGTTTGGTTTTTTTTTGAAAAAAGATTACATTTGACTACTTAATATAGTCTTTAACTACTATGGCAATAATCGGAATAAAGGATGTCTCCAAGAGTTTCGGGCAGAAGGTGGCGCTTGACCACATTAACCTCGAAATTCCCGAAGGCGGCATTTTCGGCCTTCTGGGGCCGAACGGTGCGGGCAAGACCACACTTATCAGAATCATCAACAGAATTACCATTCCCAACGGAGGCGAAGTGTTTTTCAATGGCAGACCCATCACCCAGCGGGACGTTGAAAAGATAGGATATATGCCCGAGGAACGCGGCCTTTACAGGAAAATGAAGGTCGGTGAGCAGGCGATGTATCTGGCCCAGCTCAAAGGAATGAGCGCACGTGACGCGCAGAAGGAACTCAAGAACTGGTTCACCCGTTTCGAGATTCAAAGCTGGTGGGACAAGAAGGTGGAAGAACTCTCGAAGGGTATGGCCCAGAAGATTCAGTTCATCACCACCGTGGTGCACAAGCCGACTCTGATGATACTCGACGAGCCTTTCTCCGGCTTCGATCCGGTGAATGCCGAGCTTATACGTCAGGAGATACTACGCCTCAAGGACGAGGGCGCCACGATAATCCTTTCCACGCACAATATGGAATCGGTGGAGGAACTTTGCGACAACATCGCCCTCATCGACAGGAGTCGTCTGGTGATTACCGGCGGAGTCACCGAGATCCGCCGCAAATACGGCAACAACAATGTGGAACTGGTTTACACCGATTCCGACGGGCGCCACACCGAAGTGCTTCCCAAGGAAACGGACGGCACCGACACCCTCAGAATGTATCTCGACAAGGGAGTGCAAATCAATTCTTACAAGGAATTGATGCCGCGTATGAACGACATTTTCATCAAACTTGTAAAAGGGGAGGAATAGACTATGAATCTGCATATTACGGGAATAATTATAAGTCGCGAATATCTCAATCGCGTAAAGAAGAAGAGTTTCCTTGTCACGACCTTCCTCGTGCCGGTGCTTTTCGCGGCAATCTGTGTGCTTCCGTCGGTGATTATGTTTGCCGCAAAGGAAGAGGCCAAGAAGGTTGCGGTGATAGACGGTTCAGGCATAGTTATGCACACCTTGGAGGATAACGAGACGGTCAGCTTTGTCAACGGGTCCGAATATGAGCCGGACTACCTGAAGGCAAATATGAGCGATCTCGGCTACGATGCCGTGCTGCTCATTTCGCCGCTCGATTCGTCGTCACAGTCGGTGAACGCCGACATCTACTCTGCAAAACCGATGGGGATAGAGACCGATGAAATCATCTCCAACCGTATAAACAAGGCAGTGGAGGCATATAGGATAGAATCCTACGGAATCGCAGACCTTGAAAGGATAATGGCTGAAGTCAAGTCGGACATTAAACTTCACTCATACACCCTGGGTGAGGACGGAGAGGAGAAGATATCCGAATCCGGTGTGTATATGATTGTCTCGATGGTGCTGGGAATGATAATTTATATGTTCATCGCCATATTCGGGGGGATGGTGATGTCTTCCGTGATTGAAGAGAAGACGAGCCGTGTGGTCGAGGTTCTCGTGAGTTCCGTCAAGGCCACGGAACTGATGTTCGGAAAGATTATCGGCATCGCTCTTGTGGCCATCACCCAGTTCCTGCTGTGGATAGTGCTGACCCTCGCCATAGTGGGCGTTGTGGGTGCCGTTGCCGGCCAGAATCTTTTCGGTGACTCCGACCCTGCCGAAATGGTTCAGCAGATGGGCATCAGTGCAGACCAGGCGGAGACTGTGGCGGCCGTTGCCGAACCCGGCGAGATGTCGGTTGTAATGTCCACTCTGGGCAATCTTCCCATCGGCGAGATTCTAGTATGTTTCCTTATTTTCTTCGTATTCGGTTATACTCTTTACGCATCGATGTATGCCGCCATCGGTTCTGCAGTTGAGAACGAAGGCGACACGCAGCAGCTCCAGATGCCCATAACCGTGCCGTTGCTGCTCGGTTTCTTCATCGCCCTCTATGCCTTCAAGGCTCCGGACAGCGCCATAGCGTTCTGGGGCTCAATGATACCCTTCACTTCTCCGATAGTGATGCTGGCACGTCTGCCCTTTGAAGTTCCGGTATGGCAGATAATTGTGTCCGTGGTGGCCCTTATCGCCACTACCGCCGTGTTTGCCTGGCTCTCCGCCAAGATATACAAGGTCGGAATACTTATGTTCGGCAAGAAATCAACCTGGAAGGACTTGTGGAAATGGCTCAAACAAAACTGATTATAGCGGCGGCCCTTGTGCTTGTACTGTCCTCCTGCGAGCCCCGTTTTGAGTGGCGGAAGCACGTTATGGACGGCCACAGGACAGGGGTGACAGCCGTGGCCGGCGAAGATTACAATACTGCGTTGGGGGTTGTGGATACTGTCTATACCGCTCCCAACGGCAGGGTATTCAACTGCGGTGCGAC
>JAKSKJ010000079.1 GCA_024401795.1 Bacteroidales bacterium
TGTGAAAAGTTTGTCTGAAAGTCCCAGACCGCCGGAAACTGCAAATATGACAGCCAGCAGGGGAATGATGGCAAGTGTGATGAAATAGCTGAGCGATACGCACTGGAAACCCATCCTGTTCTCGGCGAAAGTCCGGAAAGTGATGCGGACGAGTTTGGTGAAGCGCACTATCTTCTTCCAGCTTTTCTTCGAATTGGAAGTGTCAAGCGTCCACAACTCATCGGTGAAGAGAGCGCCGAAATTTTCAAATATGGAGTTCTGCCTGGCTTCCATTGTCAAAACAGAGTCAATTGTTGTTCTTCGTTGTCTTTGCTGATACCGGCATCAATAATTATACCGAATTCCTGAAGGAACTCTTCCTCCGATTTCACGGGGATGCCCAGACTTTCGCATTTCCTGAGTTTTTCAGGCCCCGGTTTGCTTCCGGCCAGAAGGAAGGAGGTGGAGCCGCTTACGGAGGAACTGTTGCGCCCTCCGTTGTCTGAAATGATCTTTTTCATATCGTCTCTCGATATTGAGAAATTACCCGATATGACAATGCTTTTACCTGCCAGCTTGTCGGATACAGGGGATGCCTGTTCTTCAATGGAAAACTTTAGGCCATGAGCCCGAAGTCTTTGTATCTCAATAGAATGACGCGCATCGGCAAGATAGTTGAAAACGCTTTGCGCAATCACTTCTCCCACATCCCTTACCTGAAGCAGGTCTTCGACGGATGCTGCGGCAAGAGCATCAATGTCTCCGAAGTGTCTTGCTATCTCTCGTGCCGTCTGCTCTCCCACATATCTGATGCCCAGAGCATAAAGGACACGTTCGAAACTTACAGACTTGGTGGCCTGCAGGCTGTCAAGAAATCTCTCTGCAGACCGTTCCTTCCAGCCTTCGAGGGTCATAAGCCTTCCTTTGGTCAAATCGTACAGGTCTGCGGGCGTTTTCACCATATCCAGACTGTAGAGTTGCTCCACGGTCGCTTCTCCCGCAAGTATGTTCATTGCCCTGCGGCTCATAAAATGGATGATACGTCCCTTTATCTGCATAGGACAACCGTCCTGGTTGGGACAGAAAGCCTTGGCTTCATCCTCCGCACGCACGAGGGGGGTGCCGCAGTCGGGACAGACGTCCGGGAAGGGCTGGGGCAGGGCCCCGCTGGAACGCTTGGAAGGCTCTACGCCGGTCAGCTTGGGGCTTATTTCTCCGCCTTTCTCAACATATACCCAGTCTCCGATGTGGATATCCAGCATTCTCATCTGGTCTTCGTTCACCAGAGTCGCCCGCTTCACGACAGTGCCCGACAGCTGGACGGGTGCAAGGTTCGCCACAGGCGTTATGGCACCTGTGCGTCCAACCTGATAATCTATGCCCAAAATGGGTGTCAGGGCCTGTTCCGCCTTGAATTTGTATGCTACGGCCCAGCGTGGCGATTTTGAGGTATAGCCGAGTGCCCGCTGTGAGGACAGTTCATTAATCTTGATGACAATGCCGTCTGTTGCGAAGGGAAGTGTCTTCCTTGCCTTGTCCCAATAGTCAATGTATGCCTTTATCTCATTTATGTCGCGGCAGATGCGGCGTTCGTCCGATATGGGAAGGCCCCAGCTTTGTGCCGCCTTCAATGCCTCGTCGTGGGTGTCGAAAGCGATGCTTTGTGCGGGAATGTGGTACAGGGTGCACATCAGCCCCCGTCTTCCGACTTCTTCCGGATTCACCAACTTGAGTGAACCGGAGGCTGCATTCCTTGGATTCGCGAAAGGAGCTTCGTCGTTGTCTTCCCGGAACCTGTTCAGTTTGTCGAAAGCATCATATGGCATCAGGATTTCACCGCGGATCTCGAATTCCGGCGGAAAATCTCCGTGGAGAATCTGGGGGATATTGGAAATGTGCCTGACGTTCTCCGTGACGTCGTCGCCGTTTACACCGTCTCCTCTGGTCAGAGCCCTGTAAAGCTTTCCGTCCCTGTAGGTCAGGCAGATGGCCGTACCGTCGAACTTGAGTTCACAGCAATATGTGAATGCCGTATCCAGACTCTTATCTGCCCTTGCGGAGAATTCTTCTATTTCGGCGATGGAATATGTGTTTCCGAGCGACAGCATCGGGTAGCGGTGGGCTCTTTTTACAAAGTTCCCGCCGCTGTCCGGTTCGGCATTTTCTCCAACTGGAGCATCGAGGTCGCTTCCGACCTTCCGGGTAGGGGAGTCGGCGGTCTGGAACTCGGGGAATTCCTTTTCAAGATCCTCGAGTTCCCGCATAAGCCTGTCGTACTCAAAGTCGGAGATGACAGGGGCGTTATCCACGTAATAGCGCCTGTTGTTCTCCCAAAGAATGGCTTTGAGTTCAGTGATTCTATGCTCTGCCGCCGCCCTGTCCATTATTTCTGCTCCAGTTGAAGTGTCTTGGTAGTCTGGTCGCAAACCTCTGAAGGTCCCCAGTACTGGATGGAACCGGGATATACATACTTGGTGTTTGCTGCCCAGTCGTCGCGGTGTTGCGCGAAGAATTTGAACGGCTTGCCGTCAAGTTCCACGAGAGCTTTGCGGATAACCGGTTTGAACTTGCCGGAACGCTTCTCGAGGTTCATCATCATTGTGATAGGCACGCCGCCTGCAATCCATTCTGCCGCAGGGGCTGTGGTGTTCCTGATGACGGACATATATCCGGTCTTTCCGGCGTTGATGAGGCGTGATGCATTGAAGCCGAGAGAGTAGCAGTAGTCGGCGTCAAAATTGGAAGGAGCGGCGCAACGGCCCTCATACCCGAAGAAATGATGCTGTGCGGAGAATTTGCCCGTGTATTTGCCATCCTTCTTCATTTCGGCAAGTTTCTTTCCGACCATACGGGAAAGAAGTTTTTCCGTTTCGATGAGGGAAACCTGAACGTTTCCGTGAGGGTCACGGTCGAGAGCCAGCTGGCTTGCCACATCTGCGGGAAGGCTGCTGAACACTGCGAGATTGGCGGCGCTGAGATGTGCCTTCACGTATTCAATCTGATTCTCGCGAGTGACGGTCTTGGCTTCATCCGTTGCCAGAATGTCGTTCAGTTCGGCGATGAGCCTCTTGATTGCGGGGATGAATTCAATCAGGCCTTCAGGGATTATCACGGTGCCGAAGTTGTTGCCCTGCGCGGCACGTGCGGCAACAATGTCGGCTATGTATTTGACGATGTCGTCCAGACTCTGTTCCTTCTTCTCGATTTCCTCGGAAATCAGGCAGACGTTGGGCTGGGTCTGGAGCGCACACTCAAGGGCGATATGGGAAGCGCTGCGTCCCATAACCTTGATGAAATGCCAGTATTTGCGGGCGGAGTTGCAGTCACGCTCGATGTTTCCTATGAGTTCGGAATACGTCTTGCAGGCTGTGTCGAAACCGAAGGACGCTTCAATCTGGTCGTTCTTGAGGTCTCCGTCGATGGTCTTGGGGCAACCTATCACCTGAACTCCGTAATTCTTCGAGGCATAATACTCGGCAAGTACGCAGGCGTTGGTATTGGAATCATCGCCACCTATGATTACAAGAGCCTTGATGCCCAGTTCGCGAAGAATCACTATGCCTTTTTCGAACTGATCGACCTCCTCGAGCTTGGTGCGGCCGGACCCGATGATGTCAAAACCGCCGGTGTTCCTGTAGGCGTCCATGATTTCGGGAGTAATCTCCATATATTTGTGGTCCACAAGCCCTCCGGGGCCCATAAGGAAGCCGTAGAGTTTGTTGTCGGGATTCAGGCTCCTGATACCGTCAAAGAGGCCGGAGATTACATTATGGCCGCCCGGGGCCTGACCGCCGGAAAGAATGACTCCCACATTGAACTGCGAACCGGGTGCTTTTTTGCCTTCCGCAAATTCGACCACGGGCATTCCGTAAGTGTTGGGGAAGAGTTCCCTGATTTCTTTCTGGTTGCCGACTGACTGTGTTGCAGCTCCTTCCACTGCCGTTACAGGGCCCTGAAGAGCTTTGGGAAGCTTCGGCTGATAAGCGGCGCGAGCTTTCTGAAGATTGGAAATTTCTGACATGGTTTGTATTGATGTTATTAAAGAATTTCTCAGTATTTTCAAATCCGGCGAATTTAACAAAAACGGCCGTCAATTCAAAAAATTATAGCCTCAGTGTGACGGCATCGAAAGGGGAGATTTCGACAGGCACGCGGCACGGATGCAGTCCGCCTGCCACGGCCGCTTCTTCGGGTATGTTTATGTCCATTTTACACCGGTCTCCGGAGAAATTGCATACTGTCAACCATTTCTCGTCGCCTTTGAACCTCAGAAAAGCGAAATGCCGCCTGACGTCAAAACCGTTTTCCGGAGTATTGCAATAGCACAAATCCCAATTGCCACCATCCTTGAAGGCGGGATTGGAAAGAAGGGAAAGAATCTCGCGATACCGTTTGAGTACCTTGTTTCCGCGTCTTTTTTCCATAACTTCCACTTTCGTCCGGTTGAAAATGGAAGTGCGTCCGTTGTCGGTGCCGGATGCATCCTCCCCAGTTTCCTGACCGGCGTAGAGCATAAATGACGCATCGTTGAACAGAGCCGCGGCGGCGAGGGCGGCATAACCCTTTTCCGCGGAGCCGGCAAAGAAACGGGAGGCAAGGCGCTGTTCGTCGTGATTCTCCAGGAAGTTGAGCATCCTCGGCTGCATTTCCCCAAGCCACTGCCAGTTGCGGGTGATGCCTTCCGCCGATTCCCCGTTGCATACGATGCCGCGAAGGGTGTCGTATATTCCGGATTTGTCGTAAAGCAAATCGAAATGCCCTTCATTCAGATATCGGGAATAATTGCCTTTCTCATACACTTCCGCCACGAAAGTCAGCTCGGGATACTCTTTTTTCAGTTCGCTCACAGCCCATCCGAAGAATTCCACGGGCACAAGTTCGACCATATCGCATCTGAACCCGTCAAATCCGCGCCGTGCCCAGAATCTGAGAATGGACAGCATCGCTTCCCGGGTCCGCGGATTGGAATAATCAATCTTCAGGGTGTCGGTCCAGTCGTAGTCGCAGTAATCGAAATGGGGGATGCCGCCGTGTTCGTCCGCGTAATTGCAGGCTATGTGATTGGGCACAAAATCAATCAGCACTTTAAGCCCGGCTTTGTGTGTCCGCTTCAACAATCCGTCAAACTCACGCATTCGTTCGTCCTCGTTTTCAGCAAGATACGGATTGACGTCATAGTAATCCGAAATGGAGTACGGGCAGCCCGGGTCCCCCTTGACGAAACTCTGGCCGCTGGCGTGACGTATCACTCCGGTAAACCAGATATGGTCAATTCCCAGACTTTTGACATATTCGAAAGACTCCGACTTCCAATCGGAGAATTTTCCTTTTCCCCAGAAACGGGGCAGAACCTGATAAATGCAAATCTTTTTCATCAGAATGGATATCCTACACCGAAATGAAAGGCACAACCGTCGCTCTTGAACCATTTGTCGGGGCCGAGCCATCTTTCCCCTTCGTCACGGGCCGGATCGTGCACCTTCATTCCGAAATCGAAACGGAGAACAATGAAGTCGATGTTCAACCTCAAGCCAACTCCCCAGTCGGCGGCAAGAGA